>DAIELO010000034.1 GCA_027341705.1 Caryophanales bacterium | reverse complement strand
CTGATTTAATAGAAACCAACCATACGCGTACCATCTGGATTGATGACCAACCGTATACGATTGAACCAAAGATTCAAATTAACGGGCGACTTGCACCAATACACAGCAAATTAAAAGACCGTGATCAGATTATGATCAAGTGGCCGACTGTTAGCGAAGTGATAGCAAGTTACAAAAAGGTGGTGCTCGAAGAATCGATACATGTGCAAGTAAATCGTCATGCCATTGAGTTCACTAGCAGGAAATTTCGCATTGCCACCTCTGCGCAATCGGATCATTGGCTGACAGAAGATGTACCGATTGAACACGAGATGAAGTTGTACTTAATTGTTCAACCCGATATGACTGTTAATGATGTCCTGAAAGTGGCCAATATCGTTTATTACGAAGTCACACCTTTTCAAATACAGATCAACGGTCAACCAGAAATAGTACGCACCCAAATACCGATTTTATTAAACGGCAAAGCCACAACGCCCCATGCCATGATTCATGATGGAGACGAAATCGTCTATGAACCATCACCTCAAAATAATGCCAGCCCAGTGACCATCAGTGACGTTATTTATCGTTTGGGTGATAGCTTGAAAATGCATGCAATGGGAAAATCCCGTCTCATCATGAAACGCAATGGTCAAACTGCGGATTTTACCACTGTACTGGAGCGCAATGATAGCGTGGAAGTTTTCTGGGAGGATTAACAATTGGTGAAACGAGATAAAGAAGTCACAAAACAACGCATTTTAGATGCGGCGATTGACGTATTTTCTGATAAAGGATACAACGGAGCCCTGGTGGATGACATTACCAAACTATCTGACACATCAAAGGGTGCCTTTTATTTCCATTTTCCTAGTAAAAAATCAATTTTCAAGGCACTCCTTAAAACGTTGGTCGATCATATTGTTGCAGATGTAGAATCAGCGGTGGAAGACAAAACTGGCGCAGACTTAAAAATTGAAGCAGCGTTAGAAACCGTGCTGCAAATTTTTTCGCGCCACGAAAAAGCGACGAGGCTGTTATTCTTAGAAGCCACTGGACTAGGCAAAGCATTTGATAAAGAAGTGTTTGAGGCACATCAACATTTTGCCACATTAATTGCGAAGCATCTTCAATCGGCAATTGATGATGGTTCGATCGCTCCCCTTGACGTCACGCTCACCGCCTACGCTTGGCTCGGTGCCATTCATGAAGTGATGTTAATGAGCTTTTTGAGTCCTCAAAGCCCCCCGCTTGCTGACCTAGTAAAGCCGCTCAAGACACTATTGATGAGTGCATTGACACGAGTATTGTTGTAAAGCTGAAAATAAACTATAATTATACTAGTTTATATGGTGTTTCTATAAAGGAGAATCGAGCTTGATTATTGATTCATCATCTCATGTGAACTCAACTGCACCGGTAGCAGCCACTGTGACCAATACGAAAAAACCACAAAATAGTTCTGCGAGTACAACCAATTTCTCAACTCTTTTAAATCAAGCCATACAAGGGTCGAGCACTGGCACTACCAGTACTAGTACCAGTACCAGTGCTACGTCCACGGCAAATATGGCTGAACTGTATAGCTTACTTATGCAAAGCCAGATGAACAGCATGTTAAGCAGCACCTTAAATTCTACAGATAGCACCAGCTCCTCTGGGCTAGCTAGCGGATTGCTTGGCGGTGGCGGAGGAAGTAGTAGCAGTTCATCGCTGCTTTCTTTATTATCCACAGCTTCCATGTTACAAGGTGCAATGCCCACCGGCACCAACCTAACCTCTGAGTTACTGCCGCTTTTACTTGGTAGCACAGGTAATCTTGGAGGTACTGCAGGAATCGCGATGATCGGCAACCAGATGCCGATCGGTACACTCTCTACTCCAGTCGTCAATATACCATCGACGCCATCGGTTACGGATTCTGTCAACAGTTCAACATTAGGAGTGAACAAGTCTACCATTCAAGACTGGGTCAACCAATACGCGCCACGATATGGATTAAGCCCTAAATTAGTCAACGCCGTCATCACGCAAGAATCAGGCTATTCTCCTTCAGCCACCTCATCTGCTGGAGCGATTGGCTTAATGCAGTTGATGCCCGAAACCGCCTCAATGCTAGGGGTAACGAATCCCTATGATCCACTCTCCAATCTACTGGGGGGTATGAGTTATTTGGGTGGATTAGTAAACCACTACCACGGCAATATTTCGCTTGCGCTCGCTGCATACAACGCTGGTAGCCACGCCGTTGCCCAGTATGGCGGCATTCCTCCGTATCCTGAAACACAAAGATATGTCCAAGATATTCTCTCTTTAATGAACCATGCATAACAAAAACCCGCCAAGCACGATACAGCTTGGCGGGTTTTTGTTATGCATCTACATTAATAAAGTCCCCAAATCTCCCGAGTTGGATCATCTGGTAATGAATCACTCACTTCGTCGTTGCAATCTCCTGTTCCTGAGACAGTCGCTACATCTGAATTATGCTGTAACATCTGCTCCTGTTGCCTCTGTTCTTCTAGTAATTCGCGCACTACACGCCGAAATGGTTCTTCCGGAACAGTGATGGTCGCTGGCCCCGTTAGATTACATTGACAGGCTAAACGATATCCTATCGTCAACTTTTCTTCAGTTAAATGGCGGCGTTCCATGTTCGTAGGCAGCATAAGATCTGTCTTACTCTCCACTAACACTTTGCAAGTCCCACACGATCCATGGCCACCGCACTTATGAGGAAGCGTAATTTTCCCGAGTTTAGCGGCCTCCATCACACTATGTCCGCGATCAACTGCAATTTCTGCTCGCTGAGGCTGAAATCTTACTGCAACTTTATCCATTAATTAAATCACCACTCTTGATGCTCATTTTACCATCAGTCTGCCATTATTTCTTCCACAATATTTTCTACGGGTGGAAATATATTGACTCTGGTAATGCGTAAACTATCTGCCTCTGCCACCACAAACCGAACTCCCTTAAGCTCCACTTCAAATCCCACTTTAAGAGGTTCTGTCAATTGAGCATAAAGCCAACCGCCTATGGTGTCCACTTCTTCATCTGACAATGTAAAACCAAACAACTCATTGACTTCTCCGATCAACAATCGCGCATCAATCGAGTAATAACCTTCCATCTTTTCGACAGGCGGACGTTCTTCGTCAAACTCGTCCTGAATTTCACCCACTAATTCTTCGATGATATCCTCTAGCGTGACCATCCCTGCTGTGCCTCCATATTCATCGATCACTATGGCAAGCCCTGAACGTTCTTTTTGTAACACTTTAAGCACATCGCCAATCACAAGCGCCTCAGGTACAGTCACCACTTTACGCGCAAGCTTCAAGATGGCACCAGGTGTGTCGGTGCCTCCTTGAAGGACATAACTGAACAAATCTTTACTATGAATTAAACCTACCACATGATCTTTATCATCGTGACAATAGGGAAAGCGCGTATGACGATCATTTTGAATAATATCTAGACACTCACTTAGTGTCTCATCCGTAAAAAGGCACACCATATCTGTACGAGGAACCATAATTTCCCTTGCGACACGATCAGCAAATGCAAACACATTATCAAAAAGTGCTCGCTCCGTCTCGTCGATTTCGCCACTCTCATGGCTACGTGTCACAATCATTCGCAGTTCCTCTTCAGAATGGGCCATTTCCGCCCCTATATTCACAGAAATATTAGTAAGTCCAAGTACGCCTGAAGCGGTTTTATTCAACAACCAAATAACAGGAAACATAATCCGATAAAAAGCTTTCAACGACCACGCAGAAGCCATTAGCCAACTTTCCGCGCGAGAAATCGATAGCGTCTTTGGAACTAACTCCCCAAAAACAATTTGCAAAAACGTCACTAAAGCAAACGCCACGACTGCTGATAGTACACTAACAAAGGACGATGTGCCTTTGTTAAAAATAAAAAACACAGACTTAATTACTGGAGTAAGTGATTGGTCTGCCGTCCAACCAAGCCCCAATGAAGCAAGTGTAATTCCTAATTGTGTTGCCGATAGATAGGCGTTAATGTTTGTAATTAGTTCTAAGGCGCGCTTAGCCATCTTGTTACCTTGTTGCGCATACTGTTCTAGTCTAGTCCGCCGAGAACGAACTATCGCAAATTCAGCAGCAACAAAATAACCATTAATAATTACAAGAATAATCGCCCACATAAAATCCATAATTTCACTGGTGGATATGCCCACTTATTCCCCATGCCAGTTCCTAGAAGGATACACGACCATCATCATCGTTATACCTGTAGGAAACGACGGGAATTCACCTCCAAAATCTCTCACCTAGCTAATGCTATTTGCATTTTAATGTAATTATAACACAGCTGACGTTTTTGGGCTATTTGCAACGCTCATTTAATGATAAGTAATACGCGGTACGATGAGTAGTTATGCCAACAAAAGCCACCCTCATTTTGATGAAGGTGGCTTTTGTTGAAACATTTGATACCCACGATCCCTGAGTTGGCGAACATTCCACGCCGCCATAATGACCGCAAGCAAACTTAGCAACACAATAACCCACAATATTACATTCATGCGATCTAAGTGCAAGAAAACGTAAATCAGAAATAAGAGATAAGCAATTAAATTTGCCCACCAACGATGAAAAATCATATTGACGATAAAGCTTAGGCCGTAAAACACCACCAACGTCAAAATTCCTAACACACTAAATTGCAAGACCCACACCCTAAGCTCACCTCTTCACGATCAAAAAAGTTGGTTACTTCGTCATTCTATCTCTTAATTCACGCCTTAACACTTTGCCCGTCATATTTTTAGGTAATTCGGCCACAAAAACATAGCGTGCTGGTTGTTTGTATTTTGCCAAATATTCTTTGCAATACTCACGAATGGCCTGCTCAGACAGATGGTCATTCTTGCGCACGATAAATGCCACTACCACCTCGCCATATTCCGTGTCAGGCGCACCAATCACCGCAACTTCTACAATCCCATCCATGCGAAACAATACTTCTTCCACTTCGCGTGGATAGACATTGTACCCACCGACTAAAATCATATCCTTTTTGCGATCAACAATATAAAAATAACCATCTTCATCCGTTTTAGCCAGATCACCAGTGTGCAACCAGCCACTGCGCAAAGCTGCTGCTGTCTCTTGCGGACGATGTAGATAGCCTTTCATCACGTTGGGACCACGTACCACGAGTTCCCCCACTTCACCCACAGGCACTTCTTGATCATTTTCATCAAAAATTTTCTGTTCCACCAACGGTACACTCACGCCGATCGACCCGACTTTACGAGGGCGGCCATCCACTGGTGTAAATGCAGTAACTGGGGATGCCTCAGACAACCCGTAACCTTCAAGAATTTGCACATTAAATCGCTTTTCAAAAGCTTCCATCACAGCAACTGGCATCGCTGCCCCGCCAGATAAACAATAGCGAAGACTATGCAGATCATACGGTGTGTGATCTGCCGCCTGCATCATAAAATTGTACATGGTGGGGACACCTGCAAAGATAGTGGCCTGCTGATCCTGAATGACAGATAACACCTCTAACGGACTAAAGCGTGGCAAAATGATCATTTGCGCCCCTTTGTACACTGAGGTATTCAAACACACCGTAAGGCTAAATACATGAAAAATCGGCAACACGGTGACTACGCGATCCTGAGCCGAATAGCCTAGATGCTCACCTGCTGTATAGGCATTAGAACTAAGATTCGCATGAGTCAGCATCGCCCCTTTCGGTGTGCCTGTCGTTCCCGATGTATAGAGAATGACGGCGGTGTCTTCTACACTTAGCGCTGGCTGATAGGAAACGTTTTCAATCGACTCATGATGAATAAGATTTTCGAACATTAAGATGCCTTGCGGCACCTTTTCTGCTCCCACTGCAATTAATGTTAGCCCAGGCAGCATAGCGTTCAGTGCGCCTGCCATTTCCACAAACTGAGCCGGTGCTACCACCGCTTTTACCCCACTATCCTTTAACATGAACAATAATTCATTCGGGGTATACAAAGGATTCATTGGAACACAGAAAAGACCCAGACGCAACGCGCCATGATAGGATAGCAAGAAGGCATCCGAATTTGGCAAGATAATCGCTAATCCATCGCCGTGACGCAACCCAATTTCAAATAAAGCACCACTAACATTAGAAACCAAGCGATCGAACTGTGCATAGGTCACTTCGCGTCCAGCAAATGTGTAGGCCACCGCGTCTGGCAATGCTGATGCCGTGTTTTTGAGATTTACATCCAAGTGATCAAAATTCAACACAACAGCCCCCTTACTCAGCTATTTATCACTCATTGTGAAAATGCGGCTCACGTTTCTCGATAAAGGCCTCAACGCCTTCTTTACTATCTTTGGTCTGAAACACTTCGTCAAATAACGTTGCTTCTAGCTGTACCGCTTCTTCAAGCGGTAAGTGGATGCCATCAACAATTGCTTTTTTAATTTTTGCAAGTGCAGGCAAACTTTTTGAAGCTATGTGCGTGGCCATTGTAATCGCGTCATCAAGCGCTTTACCAGGCTCAGATAATGCATTCACTAACCCGATTCGATAAGCCTCTTCGGCCGTAATCGGCTGACCAGTAAACATTAGTTCTTTTGCTTTTGCCTCACCAATCAGTCGCGGCAATCGCTGAGTACCACCTGCACCTGGGAATATACCTAAATTAATCTCTGGAAATCCAAGTTTGGCACGCTGATCACACACGCGCATATCACATGCGAGTGCCAGTTCCAACCCTCCGCCTAGTGTAAAGCCATTAAGCGCGGCAATCGTAGGTTTCGGAAAAAAATCGATCGTATTCATTAACTCATGAAATCCTTGAGCCATTTGAAAAGCGAGACCAGGTTGCCCTAATGCGTCAGGAAATTCTTTAATATTGGCACCCGCCATAAACGCACGATCCCCTTGACCAGTTAACACAATGACCACCACAGCAGAATCATTCTCCAGTGATCGATACACCTGAAGCAATTCATTTGCAACGGATTGGCTCAACACGTTCATCGGTGGATTATCTATTGAGACGATTGCCAAACCATTGTCCTTCTTGATATGCACTAACTCGGCCATACATTGCCCTCCTTTGACTGATCAGTCAATCATTTATAGTGTATCATATTTTTTATTTACTTTCGCTTTTTCATCAAAAAATAGTGGATGATCATCGCAATCAAGCTAATTCCCGCCAGCACATAAAAAACGCGAGCAAAAAACAGCAAGTGGTAATGAGCGACCAATTGTCCCAATTCAACGAGCACAATGATGACAGAAACAAACATCCAGCTTTTTATCTTGCCGTCCAATTGACACACCACCTGCGTTAATTAAAAGTGTACTAAATTCCATGAATTTCTTGTTTATCGGCCACGCAGAGAGTTGATGTGTGCACGCCAAAGCCGTTCTGCTTCTGCAGATGAGTCTCCAAACCACGCAGGATCATCGCGAAAACGCTGCCCATCCGGATTATTATCATCAATGGCATACGGATCGCCCAACATGTGATACCCACGTTCTTCCCAAAATCCAGGGCGATCTTCTTGCATCAATTCAATGCCGCGCACCCACTTCGCACTTTTCCAAAAATACAAATGTGGCACCACCAGCCGCAACGGATAGCCATGCTCAGGCGCTAACGGCTTGCCATCGTGCTGATATGCTAACAGCACCCCTGGTTTACGCAATTCTTCAAGTGGCAGATTCGTAGAAAAACCGTGTTCCGCATGAATCATGACAAATTGACACTCCGGTTGCACGACGACTGTATCCAGCACCGTTTGAAAAGGAATTCCTTCCCATAAGTTATCGTACTTTGACCAAGTGGTCACGCAATGAATATCAGACGTATTGTGTTCGTGTGGCAATGCCATCAATTCATCCCAGTTCAAGGTGCGCTCTTGTTCCACCAGACCAAAAATTCGCAAGTCCCATGACGATAAGTCAGTATTGGGTACCTCCCCCTCATGGAGAACCGGCCATTTTTTGGTTAAATACTGTCCATTTGGCAAGCGTTCTTTGTTATCCATATTTACTCCTTTCCAGAAAACAGACTCGACAATCGTTGCGTAGCACCCTTCGCTTCGCTGATCAGACGTTCCATTAGTTCACGCACGCTAATCACGTCATCGATCAGACCAACTCCTTGTCCACAATTAAGCCACCCATTCTCCACATTACCATCAATAGCCGCCTTGCGATTGCTTTCCCCACGCAAATAAGGCGCTAATACATCCCAGCCTGGATGATCCTGCTCAAGTGTCAGAATTTTTTCGACAAATGGAGAATTCAACACCCTCGTGATTCTCCCCAAACTGCGCTCAATCACACGAGTATCTTCACCTGTTTTCGTGATTAGCTCTTCTTTATAATGCCCATGTGCTTGACATTCGGTCGTCGCCACAAAACGAGTACCAATCTGCACGCCATCCGCGCCTAATGCAAGCGCGGCAGCAATACCCTCACCGCTAGCAATACCACCTGCGGCAACCACTGGGATAGACACCGCTCGCACCACCTGTGGAATGAGTGCCATCGTCGTTAATTCCTGCAATCCGTTATGTCCGCCAGCTTCATACCCCTCCGCAATCACCAGATCAGCTCCAGCCGCTTCCACTTTCTTTGCTTGAGCAGGGGAGGCCACCACTGTCATCACCACGATGCCCTTCGACTTAAAGCGTTCAATATAGGGCCTTGGATTTCCTGCAGAAAGACTAACTGCCTTAATACGCTCCGCCTGATCCAAAATAGCACTTACGTATTCCTCTCGATCGCTATGCTCACTGAGTGGTAAATTCACACCAAACGGGCGGCCATTTGCCACTTTCGTCGCTTCGTCAATCTCCACTAATAACTGCTCGATTGTCCGACCTGCACTACCCACCTGCCCAAATCCACCAGCGGCAGAAATTGCACCTGCCAACGTACCATTTCCAACATAAGCTAAGCCACCC
>DAIELO010000033.1 GCA_027341705.1 Caryophanales bacterium | reverse complement strand
CGTACACTGGTGCTGCCGCCTCTGGTGCTGGCGATGTTTTTAACGGTTGAGCTGCTTGTGAACTACAACCAGCAAGTGCTGTTCCTAGCATGGCCACAGATGCCACCACGCCGAAAAGCCGTAATTTTTTTGACTTCATCAATTTACCCCCTATTGAACTAATGTAACGCTGGTACACTTTAATCTCCCCCAGATAGATCTATCGAACTCGTCTAGGATTGAAAAGTTCTCGCAATCCATCTCCGAGGAGGTTGAAGCCAAGCACGGCAAGTAATAACGCGAATCCTGGATAGTAAAGAAGCCAGGGAGCATACTGAAATACAGATTGTCCTTCCGCCAACATACTACCCCAACTAGGAGTAGGTGGCTGAACCCCAATTCCTAAGAAACTCAAGGTCGACTCAAGCAGCATGTTATTGCCAATATTTAATGTAGTCAAGATGATGACCGGAGCCATAATGTTAGGTAATATAATGCGAAATAAAATTCTAAAGTTGTTGGAACCTAATGCCTTTGCCGCCTGCACGTATTCAAATTCTTTGACGGCCAACACTTGTCCGCGCACAATACGCGCGGTAAGCGGCCAACCGAGCACGCCAATTGCAATAAATACATTACTTACGGAAGGTTTTAAGACCGCCACCAACGCGACAACAAATAAAATAAAAGGAAATGCAAGAAATATATCAGTGATACGCATAATCACAGTATCGACGAATTTCCCAAAATAACCCGAAATAATTCCCAGCGGAGTGCCGATAAATAGGCTAATCAGACTAGCCATCAACCCCACTTCCAATGACACTTGAGACCCCCAGATTACACGACTCATCACATCACGGCCTAAGTCATCTGTTCCCATTCTGAACACATGACCAGGAGGCAATGGTGCACCAGTTAATGCGAGCCCATTAGGAAATTGTGTATCTGGATTAAATGGTGCTAATTGCCCCGCAAAAACTGCTACAATCACAAGCGCTAATACCATAATTCCACCCACAAACACCAGTGGATACGCTTTTAGCAATCTCACAAATTTGTTGCTTTCTTTTAAGTTTGCGTATGCCAGCTCAGACTCAACCTTTATTGGCACCTGAGACTCTTGCAAGTTATCCTCTGCCATTCCCAACTTCTCCCCCTTTAATTATACAAGTGGCAGGCCGCAAAGTGCCCAGGTTCAATTTCTTTCCATTCGGGTGATGTCGTCTTGCAAATATCCATGCAAGAACGACAACGCGGATGAAAATAACATCCACTGGGGGGATTTGCCGGACTAGGCAAATCGCCTTGAAGAATAATGCGCTCCCGCTTGATCTCTGGATTTGGGATGGGAACAGCAGACAATAACGCTTGCGTATAAGGATGCAGCGGATTTTCATAAAGTCTGTCAGAATCAGTGATTTCCACTATTTTTCCCAGATACATCACGCCTATGCGATTACTGATGTGCTTGACCACGCTTAGATCATGGGCAATAAACACATAGGTCAAATGAAATTCTTTTTGCAAATCATTCATTAGATTAAGCACTTGTGACTGCACAGACACATCAAGCGCCGATACAGGTTCATCAGCAATGATTAATTTTGGGTTCACCGCTAAAGCGCGCGCAATTCCAATACGCTGACGTTGACCACCAGAAAATTCATGCGGGTAACGATTCATGCGACTCGCAGAAAGACCAACTACATCCAATAATTCCATAATTCTCTTCTTACGTTCTGCAGCACTATGATATAAACGATGGATAATCATTGGCTCTTCCAACGTTTGCTCCACCGTATAACGTGGATTGAGTGACCCATATGGATCTTGGAAGACAATTTGCATTTCTGACCGAATACGACGCATTTCGCGATTGGATAATTTAGTGACATTCTTCCCATTAAATATAACTTGTCCGCCTGTAGGCTCAATTAACCGCAAAATACTACGTCCTGTTGTCGTTTTGCCACAGCCACTTTCACCGACAAGTCCAAAAGTTTCGCCAGCTTGTACTTCAAAGCTAACGCCATCAACGGCTCGCACATGCCCAACGGTGCGGCGCAAAACACCCTTACGGATGGGAAAATGCATTTGCAAATTATTGACACGTAGCAGCGCCTCCGTCATATGGCCACCTCCTCCTTGTTCATTAACCAACAGCGTGCCGCGTGTTGCCCTTCGACAGGAAAAAGCATCGGTTCCTCTTGCACACATTTTTCAAAAGCAAACGCACAGCGACTGGCAAATCGACAGCCTTTGGGCATCAATTCTAAGCTTGGTACATTCCCAGGAATGGAAGGCAGTCGTTCTTGCCTTTCTTCCAGTTTAGGCACTGACTTCATCAACCCGATGGTGTATGGGTGGGATGGCTTTCTAAAAATCTCAATAACCGTTCCTTGTTCAACCACCTTGCCAGCGTACATCACCACCACGCGATCGCACATTTCTGCGACGACCCCCAGATCGTGTGTGATCAAGAGAATGGCCGCATCGCGTTCGCTGCGAATTTTGCGCATTAAGTCAAGAATCTGCGCCTGAATCGTCACGTCAAGCGCTGTCGTAGGCTCATCTGCAATCAGAAGCTTGGGATCACAGGACATGGCGATCGCAATCATCACCCGTTGACGCATGCCTCCAGATAAGCGATGTGGATATTCATCCACAATTTGTTCAGCCCTCGGAATCCCCACTGATTTTAATAATTCGATGGATTTCTCCCGCGCTTGGGATCTATTCATCCCCTTGTGCATCATCAACGACTCACCAATTTGACGTCCAATCTTATGAACGGGATTCAGCGAAGTCATCGGTTCTTGGAATATAACACCAATATCATTGCCGCGGATTTTACGCATTTCTGAATCAGGGAGCCCGACCAATTCCCTGCCATCAAAGCGAATCGAACCTTCTTGAATTTTTCCGTTTGCGGCTAACAATTGCATCACTGAAAGCGATGTGACACTTTTCCCACATCCAGATTCGCCGACAATACCTAGTACCTCGCCTTTTTCAAGCGTAAAAGATACATCTTCAATTGCTGGCAAATATCCTCTAGTAGTTAAAAAGCTGGTCTTTATTCCGGCTACTTCTAGTAAAATCGACATACTATCACCTCAACATACGACACATAATTTATCAGAACCGAACCTAGCTTGCAATATAGTTTGAGTATCTATAAGTAAAACAAACGTTTAGTCGATCAGGGACTGATCCATAGTAGCACAACCCTATCAAATTAGCTCTGGTAAGCGCTTCCACGATTATATCCACGGCAAACTGAACACACTCAATACACCCTAGCGTTTAGCATAACAAATTTAGCTAGAGTATGGAAGTGTGTTTTTGCAAAAAAGTATTCAGTTTTCATGTTAGCTATTCTCACTTACCTTGATACCTTATATCTAATTCGGCAAGCACCTCCTCAAATGGCAAGTTTTGTTCTCGTAACAACACCATCAAGTGATAAAGCAGATCGGCAGTTTCGTAACGTAATTCACTAGCACTGCGGTTTTTCGCGGCAATAATCACTTCTGCTGTTTCTTCTCCCACTTTTTTCAGAATCTTATCTAGCCCCTTCGTGAAAAGGTAAGTAGTATATGCACCTTCCGGTCGATCTCGCTCCCGTTCCATCACCCTATTTTCAAGGCGATTGAGCACATTTCCATTCATTTCATCCACTATTTCCAGCGGTATAATTGGTGCCCCATCAAAACACGATTCCGCCCCTGTATGGCAAGCTGGTCCATTTGGTTCCACCTGAACAAGCAACGAGTCGCCATCGCAATCCGCTTCAATTCCAACCACCTTTTGCGTGTGTCCGGAAGTCTCTCCTTTATGCCACAAAGTTTGCCGGGATCGACTATAGAACCATGTTTCGCGAGTAGCGAGCGTTTTTTCCAGGGATTCCCGATTCATATAAGCTAGTGTAAGTACTCGTTTCGTTTTTACATCCTGTACGACGGCAGGGATCAATCCGTCGTCATTCCATTGCAACGCCTCACTAAGTTCTGTCATTGATTGACTCATCTCACCCACACCCCTCGTTTGCGCAAATAATCTTTAACTTCAGCAATTCCCATTTCCGAAAAGTGAAAGACACTTGCCGCCAGTGCCGCATCCGCCTTCCCTTTAGTAAATACATCGTAGAAATGTTCCTTGTTGCCCGCACCACCAGAAGCAATGACCGGTATGCGCACCGCATCGGATACTTTTTGCGTCAATTCCAAGTCATATCCATCGCGCTTTCCGTCTTGATCAAAACTGGTTAATAAAATTTCCCCAGCCCCTAAATGCTCAGCTTTTTTTGCCCATTCCACCGCAGAAAGCCCGGTGCGCACGCGCCCACCGCTGATCAATACTTCCCAGTCATTCGCTTCTTGGTTCTTTTTGGCATCAATCGCTACGACTGTGCACTGTGCGCCAAAACGTCTAGATATTTCTGTGATTAATTTAGAATCACGCACGGCCGCTGAATTAATCGATACCTTGTCCGCACCCGCTCGCAAAACCTCCCGTACCTCATCCACACTGCTAATGCCCCCACCCACCGTGAAGGGAATAAATATCCGTTCAGCCGTCTGTTGTACAATGTCCAGCAGGGTACTTCTACCCTCCGGAGTGGCGGAAATATCCAATAATACAATTTCATCTGCCCCTGCGCGATCATAAAGTTCTGCTAACTCAATCGGGTCACCAGCATCGCGGCGATTATCAAAAAATGACTCATGCTTGACCACTCGCCCATCGGCAACATCAAAACAAGGAATAATCCGTTTGGTCAGCATTTACTCATCTCCCCCACGCACAGCCTCAAGCGCGTCTCTCAGGTCAATTTTCCCCGAAAACAGCGCCTTGCCAATAATCGCCCCGCTGATCCCCATATTTTCAAAAGCCTTCATCGCCAATACATCCTGCAAATTGCTGACTCCACCGGACACCACCACTTTCAATCCAGATGCAGTCGCCAATTGGACCGACAGGTCCAAGTTCGCTCCCTGTAATGTTCCATCACGTTCGATGTCAGTAAAGATACATTCACGATAACCCATTTGAAAAAGAACCTTTGCAAATTCATTTGCCGTCCACGCAGAATTTTCTGTCCAACCTTTCGTCGCCACCATACCATCGCGAGCATCAATGCCCACAATGACCGCATCCCCATACAATGTGAATAAGGAATTGGTAAATTCCAGATCTTCTGCTGCCCTTGTGCCCACTACGCAACGCCAAACGCCTGAATTTAACCATCGTTCCACAGCCAATTCCGAGCGAATGCCTCCGCCGAGTTCAACTAGGAGTTGCGTTTCAGTCACGATCCGCTCCACAATTTTCGCGGTAGTAGACGAAGTTTCCCCTGTTTTGGCAGCATCTAAGTCCACAAGATGAACATGTGTAGCTCCCGCTTCAACATATCGAAGTGCCACATCCAGTGGGTCCCCATATTGCGTTTGCTGCTCAAAATCCCCTTTATAGAGACGCACAGCCTGTCCGTTCATCAAGTCAATGGCAGGAAACAACTGCATTATGAGTCACCTCCCGCACTACTCCACGACACAAAATTTGATAACAGCTTCAACCCAGTAGTCGAACTTTTTTCAGGATGAAACTGCATCCCGACAATATTATCTTTGACCACGATCGCAGGAATCGCTTGGTTATAATCAGTAGTCGCCACAATCACTGAGGGATCAATAGGTGCTACTAAATAGCTGTGTACAAAATAAGTAAACTCACCCGCCTCAACCCCTGCCACTAACGGATGCTGCCGTTCAAATTGAAGCTGATTCCAGCCTACCTGCGGAATCTTGTAATCCCCCCGCATGCGGATAACATGTCCTGGAATGAGCCCTAACCCCACATGATCTCCATGTTCTTCACTTACAGAAAACAGCAGTTGCATGCCAAGGCAAATCCCGAGCAATGGTTTTCCTGTTTTCGCATAAGTTTTAAGTGGAGCCAGTAATTCCAGCCTGCGCAAACTAATCATAGCGTCTCCAAATGCACCGACTCCAGGCAAGATTACCCCATCTGCCTCCAGAAACTCTTCTTTGCGGTTAGTGATCAGTGCCTCACTGCCAATGTGTTCTAGTGCTTTGGCCACGCTAAGTAAATTGCCCACCCCATAATCGATAATCGCAATCAATGCATCCACCTCTTATGATAGAACCGCTCGAAGTCGTTTGGTAAATAAATCGACTTCTTGGATTCGCAACTGATAACTCCCTCGATTCGCGATCAGTCGCGTCGAGATTTCTTCAAGATCCAGCCATGTGATCAGCCCATTTTCTTCGAGCGTTCGACCTGTTTCCACCAGATCAACGATACAATCCGCAAGACCGATGAGCGGTGCCAATTCGACACTCCCATTGAGATAAATCGTTTCCACCTGCTGGTTCCTTTTTAAGAAATAATTCCGGGTATAGTTGAGATACTTTGTACCCACTTTACGCACTTGATTAAGATTGAGATCAGGGGGTCCTGCAATTGACAATCTGCATCTACCCACTCCCAAGTCAAGCAGTTCATGCACATCACTGTTCGCTTCGAGCAATACATCTTTTCCTACTACGCCCAAATCAGCCGCCCCACGCTCCACATATGTCGGCACATCGACAGGTTTTGCGAGTAAATAGCGAATTTGATTCACTTCATCACTTAAAATTAGTTTTCTTGTCTTTTCTAAGTTTTCAGGAGGCAGGTAGCCAGCTCGTTCCATCAGCGCCACCGCGGCTTGCATGATGCGACCTTTGGCCATGGCAATCGTCAACATGAGCGCTCACCTCTCTCTGTACTGCAAAAATGTCTGATAATATTTTAGCAATTCCTCGCTGTGACTGTGTAAATCGTCTGCCAGAAACCATCCCACATGCGGCTCTTTTGCAGGTATTACCTTTGTTTGCCGACTGACCCTCACCGCGACTCCTTGTTGCCGGAGAAATTGCGCAAATGCATACGCGGTGGAGCGATCCCCACGCTCGGTTAGCAGATGATAGCGTTGGTGTGCGTGACGGTTGCCTTCGATCACCTGTAGCAACCTCTCCACGTGTAATACGCCACCTGTGGCAGGAGCAGGACGTCCAAAACGATCAAGCATATGGTCGTAACGTCCTCCAAAGCAAACCGATAATCCAAGTGATTGCACGTATCCTTCAAATAAAATACCCGTATAATATTCATGTTCTAGATAAAGGCCAAAATCAAATTGAACCACTTCTGCTAAGCCGTGTGCCTCTAATGCCTCCATCAGCGCTTCAAGGTCATCGCACGCCTTTCGTGCCCCCGGCGAAATAGCATAACGTCGTGCCTCGTGGATGGCTTCTATCCCCCCACGAATTCGCGGCATGGCGATAAGTGCCTCATGTTCCTCTGCCGTCAACCGATCTTGTTGCAGCTGTAATAATTGTTCATAGCCGACAGCGTCCTTTTTTAATAAAGATTGCCGCAATGCTTGTTGAGTAGCCTCCGGCAGGTCCTGTAATAGCGCACCGACATAGCCAGTATGACCCACAGCTAGGCGAAAGTGTCCCACCCCAACGGCTTGTAACACAGAAGCCATTACTGCCAATACTTCCGCATCCGCATCAGGGGAAGCATCCCCCAAAAGTTCGATACCGGCTTGCGTCACTTCGCTCTGTTCATTACTTCGGGCTGGCACCCTGCGAAACGTTTTTTCAATATAAGCAAGATGTAAAGGAAACGGTTCGCCACTTAACAACGTGGCCACGACACGCGCGACAGGTGTCGTCATTTCCGGTCTCAGCACCAGAGTGCGACCTGTGGCATCGAACATTCGATATAATTGTTCTTCCTCTTCTTTATGTAGCCCCTGTCTAATCGTATCTTCAAATTCCAGCAACGGGGTGGACAACAGGTCATACCCCCATGCGCAAAACACTTGATGTATCATCATTTCAAGCTGGTTTTTAATTTCATAGTCCAACATCAGATAATCCTTTGTGCCATGTGGCCGTTCGAAGTAGAGAGAACTCATTGGATAACCTCGATCCTTTAGTATGCTAATATACTAAAGTAATAGTATGCACGTATCCTATCACGGGACCGTGCGCCTGTCAAATGTACATCATTTTTTAATCATCCAAGGGATCTTTCAGGCTTGTCATGAGTTTTTCCGAGAGTTCTTTTGCTGCATTGTAGCCCATTCGCTTTAAACGTTGGTTCATTGCGGCGACTTCAATGATAATGGCTAGGTTGCGACCAGGCCGAACAGGGACGGTAATGGATGTCAATTCGACATCGAGAATTTTTTTCTTTTGCTCATCCAATCCCAAGCGATCATACGGTTTGACATCATCCCATACTTCTAGTTCAATGATCATTTCAATCCGTTTATGCGTGCGAATCGCACCCGCTCCAAAGAGCGTCATCGCATTCAATACCCCTAGTCCCCGTATCTCCAGTAAATGCTCGAGCAAAGGGGGTGCCGTACCGACCAGCGTATCTTCAGAAATTTGTCGAATCTCCACCGCATCATCTGCAACCATTCGATGTCCGCGTTTTAATAATTCTAGCGCTGTTTCGCTTTTCCCAATGCCACTTGAACCCATCATCAAAATGCCAATGCCATATACGTCCACTAGCACCCCGTGAACCAGCACTTCTGGCGCTAAGCGAATGGCCAGAAATGTAGTAAGATGAGCAATGAATTTAGGCGTCGTTAATGGTGTGCGCAAAATCGGAATACCAAACTGCTCCGCGACTTGATAAATGACAGGATGAGTTTCCATACTGCGTGAAATCACTAGACATGGCATCGCTTCATTGGATACCAAGGCACTGATCCGTTCCTTGATTTCCTGCTCACTCATCGATGAGAGAAATGCAATTTCCGTGCGGCCAAGTATTTGCACCCGTTCGGCTGGAAAATACATGAGAAATCCCGCCAACGCGAGTCCTGGCCGATTGATTTCGGTCGTGGTGATGAGACGGTTCAATCCCGACTCCCCCGCCACCAGTTCCAAATTAAATTCCACTTTTAATTCTGCGACT
>DAIELO010000032.1 GCA_027341705.1 Caryophanales bacterium | reverse complement strand
CTTGCGTGTAGCTAAGCGTCCCATTTTGGCCAAGTTAGATGACGGTGGGAGAATCAAGTCCCAGTACCTTTAGTGCGGCTAATATGGTCATTCTAGTCACATCGACAAGTCGCAGGCGCAAAAGCCTATGTTCCTCTGGTGCACTTAGAATAGGAATATCGTGATAAAAACGATTAAACGCTTGGGCGACATCTAGTACAAATTTGGCGATGAGCGAAGGATCGGTCTCGTCAATGGCGCGAATTCGGATGCTCGGATAATTTGCAATCACTTTGATAAGGTCAAAGGTGACATCATCGATCGCTTCATGTAGGCCTGACACCAACGGTTCTGTGACCCAATTGTCGATAGATACGTCCCCCTTCAGTAAACCTGCTTTGCGCAGTACCGAGCAGGCGCGCGCATGCGTGTATTGAACATAAGGGCCAGTTTCCCCCTCAAAGGCGACAGCTTGCTCCAGCGAGAAATTGATGTCGTGAATGCGGTGCGTTTTTAAGTCGTTAAAGATGACAGCGCCAACGCCAATCGCCTGCGCGGTGGCATCTGCATTAGCTAGTCCTGGGTTCTTCTCGTCAATAATCTCCCTAGCGCGTCTGACGGCCTCATCAAGCACGTCTTGCAATCGCACAATTTGTCCTTTGCGCGTCGACATTTTCTTGCCGTCCATTTTCATTAGACCAAATGCGATGTGCTTGCAATCGTTGGCAAACGCGTATCCCATGTGTCCCAATACCGAAAATAGCTGTTGAAAGTGTAACCGTTGCTCACCGCCGACCACGTACCACAAGCGCGTCGCCCCAAGTTCATGGTAACGGTACAAGGCGGCCGCTAAATCGCGGGTGGCATAAAGTGTGGCACCATCAGATTTGCGAATTAAGCACGGGGGCAAATTTTCTGCTTCTAAGAGCACTACTTCTGCTCCATCGCTTGTAGTCAGCAGGTGTTGGTCACTTAGTTCACTCACCACGGCGGCCATTTTGTCATTGTAAAAACTTTCTCCTAATACATGCGTAAACTTGGTGCCGAGCATCGCGTAGGTGCGGTTAAATTCTTCCATGCTCACGCTTACCATCCAGCGCCAAAGGTCAAGCGTGGCTTGATCGCCGTCTTCAAGTTTTCGAAAGGCTGCCCGCCCCTCATCTTCAAGTGCAGGATTGGTTTCTGCCTCTTCATGAAAACGTACATAGAGGGCATTCAGTTCCGCGATAGGGTGTTTTTTAATCGCTTCGACATCACCATAACGATGGTAGGCCACGATGATCTTGCCAAATTGCGTTCCCCAGTCTCCTAAGTGATTAATACGAAATACTTGGTAACCGTCAGTTTCAAGTAAATTGGCTAATGCCGTGCCAATAATGGTGGAACGTAAGTGACCCATGGAAAATGGTTTTGCTATATTAGGGGAGGAAAGATCAATCGCCACGGCCTTGTGATCACCGCGATGTGAAGTGAAAAATTGTCGATCTTCTCCCATTTGCGTAAGCCAAAAGGCTAGCGCTTGCTTGCGGTTAAGGTGAACATTAATGTAAGGGCCTACTGCTTTTGCATTGGCAATAAAAGGTTCATCCGCGAGTGTCGGAGCTAGTTCGGAAGCAATAGTCTGTGGTGATTTGCGTAAAGACTTTGCTAATTGAAAGCATGGGAAGGCAAGATCCCCGAGTTGCTTATCAGGGGGGATTTCTATCCAACCTACTAGTGTGGTCGTGTCAATGGCTACGTGCCGTGATAATGCCGAAGCCAGGGCTTCTTTGAAAAATTGCATGGGTATCTGCCTTTCCATAGTTATGATATTCTTTGATTATAGTCGACAACTGGTCTCGCTTCAATTTTCCTGACTCATGACAACCTTTTTGCTCCTGTGATATACTTTAATTAATGCCGTTCCCTCAATTCTTGGCAGTTAGTTAGGAGGGATTCTCGTGGATGAACGAGTGCTGCAACACAAAGTGGTGCCACTACGTCAAGATGCTGAATTCTTTTTCCAACGAGGGGTGCAATTTTTAAATCGTTCGGATTTACCGCGAGCATTGCGATCATTTCGCAGGGCGGTAGAGTGTGAACCTTTAAATGCAGTCAACCATTGTAACCTTGCGGGTGTACTCTCGGAACTAGGGGATTTTGAAGAATCAAATCAAATTTTACAAAATGTGCTCAATGATATTGCTCCGGATATGGCGGAGTGTTATTTCTATATGGCCAACAATTATGCCAACCTTGGGGAATATGAGCTGGCTGAAGCGCAAGTGGTGAAATACCTCGAAGTCGATCCAACGGGTGAATTTGCAGGTGACGCAGATGAAATGCTCGATTTGCTGATTCACGAATTTGGTGGAGGAGAAATTTTACGAGCTAGTCGCAAGCGCCAAATTGAAAACACTCGCTCTAAAGATAGACCGCGCAGTTTGCTTGAAGAAGGTAAATTTCACGAGGCGGTTCATGTGCTAGAGCAGGAACTTGCAAAAGATGAGCAGGCCATTGCGCCTAGAAATAACTTGTCATTAGCGAAATATTATTTGGGCCATATTGATGAAGCGACAGAGTATGCACATCAAGTACTGGAGCTTGATCCGACCAATATTCATGCGCTATGTAATTTGGCAGTCTTTGCAAGGTATCGCGGTAAAGAGCAAGAGGAATACAAGCAATTAGTGGGACTATTAAAGAAGATTCATCCCTTGCAATTTGATCACGGGTTTAAGCTGGCCACGACCTTAGGGATCTTGGGCGAACACAAGGCGGCCTATCAAATATTCTTGCAGCTTATTGAGTTTGGGGATCGCCATGATCCCACACTTTATTTCGCGCTAGCCGTTGCAGACGTCAACTTAAATCGGTTTAAACAGGCGAAGCAGTGGCTGTTGGAAGTTCAGGCACTAGATCCTGATAGCGGCATTGCAACGTACTATCTTCAGGAAGTGGAACAATCCATTATCAACAATTCACCAATATTCCTTAGTTATAGCTATCAGCTGCCGTTTCATTTGCGGACGCATGAATCAGTTCCTGCACAGAAAAAATCTCGTTTCACCAAAGCGGGCGCATGGATGAGCGATCCAGGTGTGCGATCATCATTGTATTTTGCGTTAATGCGCGGCTATCGCCAAACTAAGCGGGAAGCGTTGCAGGCATTTTCGATTTTGCGAGATGAAGAGACCCGTCATGTGTTGCGTGAATTTGTGCAAGATCATCGACAAGCTGAGGAATTGATCTGGAATGCGTTATTTGTACTACAATCGTTTCCTGAGAGTGGCCCCATTCAGGTATGGGTGAAAGATCAATTGGTCACGTTACATTTGCCGCTTCGGGATGATCGCCTCTTTTCATGGGATACGACACTGTATGCTATTTACCAAACTGTGAAAGAGCGATTAACTGCACAGGAGCCTGAACTGATCGATTTAGTTTATGAAATTTGGATGCGTTTTTTACAAAATTCGTTTTCCGAACCTCCGAAAATCATCAAACGCAATGTGTGGGCGGCAGCACTTGAGTATGTCGTGCGGCGCACTGCAGGAAGAACAGAGCCACAAGCAGTACTGTCGAAAACGTACGAGGTGTCAACAAAAGCACTGGCTAAGGCGGCACACGCCATCATGCTATCGCAGTAAGGTGATAAAATGGATTATGTCATTATTGGCACGGCAGGTCACATTGACCATGGGAAAACAGCGCTGATCAAAGCGTTGACAGGCACGGATACAGACCGCTTTCAAGAAGAGAAAATGCGGGGCATCTCCATTGATATTGGATTTGCCCCGCTTGTCCTATCAGATGGTAGGCGCATCGGCATTGTTGATGTCCCAGGACATGAGCGTTTTATTCGCAATATGCTGGCAGGTGCTGGCGGTGTGGATTTTATTTTGTTAGTGGTGGATGCTCGTGAAGGTGTGATGCCACAAACGCGTGAACACCTAGCCATCATGTCGTTACTTACCATTTCGCACGGTCTGATTGTGATCACAAAGATGGATTTGGTGGATGAGGAGTGGCTTAGTTTCGTTCACCAAGAGGTGAGACAGGAGCTGGCAGATAGCTTCTTAGCCAACGCGCCGATGATTGACGTGTCTTCTGTTACCGGACAGGGCATCGATTTGCTCAAGCGCACTATTGAGAACGTACTGCCAGAGATTCCACGTAAATCTTCACAAGGTGCTTTTCGCTTGCCAATTGATCGCGCATTTGTCGTACAAGGTATTGGCACGGTGGTCACTGGTACGGTGTGGAGAGGCAAGGTGCAAACGGGGGATACACTGTCTTTATTGCCAGGCGATGAGACAGTGCGCGTGCGTTCGATACAAGTTCACGGGGAGAATAACGAGATCGCCTATGCTGGACAAAGGGCTGCACTCGCGATAGTAGGCATACGTGGGGAAGTTCATCGCGGGATGACATTAAGCACTCAAGGGGTGTACAGTACCACTCGCTTGGTAGATGTTCGCATTCAAGTTTTGAAAGACGCAGCGCGTAGCGTGAAGCACCGCGAGCGAATTCGTTGTTATCTTGGCACCCAAGAGGTGTTGGGAAGAGTGCTTTTGCTTTTTCAGCTTGAAATTAATCCGGGTGATGAGGCGGTGGCACAATTGTTGTTGGAGTCAGATGTGGTGGCAGAAGCTCGCGATCATTGTGTGATCAGAACCTATTCACCGATGCACACGATCGCAGGGGGAACGATTATTGACCCACATCCCGCCCGATTGTATCGTAGGAACAAAACGAGTATTGTAGAAAACCTGCTCAAAAAAGAACAAGGATCGCTAGGGGAGCGCATACTTGCTGTGTTGACTCAGAAGCGCGGTCTAGCGGTCAGTGAGCTTTCTTTTATGCTGGGAGAGACAGAAACAGTCATACAAGCTGAGTTGCAACACTTATTGGATGATGGCCAACTGATCAGAGGTAAACCGCGTCAAGAGCTAATTCCCATGTCGTTGATAGAGGCATGGACAGCACAAGTGCTCACCGCATTGGTCACTTATTTTCACAAAAATCCTTATGATTTGTGGGTTCCTAAATCAGTGCTTAGTGCAGAGTTGAAAGCGTCAGGGATTGAGTCGAACTGGTTAGAACCATTGCTTGTGCGTGTTCATGAACAACGGCCTGTGATTGTGCAAATGGAGCGCGTGCGATTTGTGGATCGAGCAATTGTCCTTACCAACGAAGAACAAAATGTTCGCGATCAGGTGTGGAAATTATTGCAGGATAGCCCTTTTGCCCCGCCTGGGACTGCTGAAATGGAACAACTATTGCATCTGCAAGGCAAAGAAAAGTTAATGAAGACGGCACTTCATATATTGGTACAAGAGGATCAGATTATCGCCATTAATCCAGACGTATACATGGTCAAAACGGCCGTTTTAGATGCGGCACAGATAGCGAGTACTCTTTTTGCGCAAAAGGGGGCATTTAGTTTGGCGGATTTTCGCGATACGCTTGCGACAAGTCGTAAATATGCGGTAGCCATGCTAGAGTACTTTGACCGCCAAAAGTGGACACGACGAACGGGAGAGGTTCGAGAATGGCTGAAAAAATCACAAGGAAAATAGAGGAAAATTCGTTGTTATCAACCTATCATGTACCCTTATGTACACATTTAGTGCAAGGCTCCGTGCGTGTGCCTGGCTCAAAATCGATGACAAATCGGGCACTCCCGATTGCGGCCTTGGCACGCGGTACCACCGTGTTGCGTGGCGCATTGTTTTCTGATGACAGCAGGTATTTTATTGAATCTTTACGTCGACTTGGTTATCAAGTGGACACAGATGAACCCCATCATCAAATCACGATCACAGGGGCGGGTGTGACGCCGTTAGCTCATCTGACGGGCATTGATTTATTCGTGGGGAATTCAGGAACTAGCGCGCGATTTTTGGCTGCTTTTGTAAGTTTGGGAACAGGTAGGTATCGTATTGATGGGATTGCACGCATGCGGGAACGGCCGATTGCGGCGTTGCTTCATGCGCTGACGCAAGTGGGAATTTCCGCAATCGATGAATACCATACGGGTTGTCCACCTATTTTAATTGAAGCAAATGGCTTTCCTGGGGGTGTGATTTCGATTCACGGGATGGAAAGCAGTCAGTACGTATCTGGATTGTTGCTGGCGGCACCGTATGCACAAGGGCCGATTGATCTATACGTTGAAGGCACACTGGTTTCCGCACCCTACGTCACGATGACGGTAGAAATGATGCGGCAATTTGGAGCAAATGTCACGGCGACTGACGGTCACTATCATATAGAACCCAGTGAATATGAGGCGAAAAGAGAATTTCACATTGAGCCAGATGCTTCTAGTGCGTCCTATTTTCTAGCTGCGGCCGCTGTATGTGGCGGTACGATTCGGGTAGAGGGATTGGGTCATGAATCGCTGCAGGGTGACGCTCAATTCGCGCGAATTTTGGAAAAAATGGGTTGCCAAGTGACCTACGGAGCAAATTTTATTGAATTAACTGGGGTACAAGGCAAACTATCTGGCATTGAGGCAGACTTGTTTGAAATGTCGGACATGGTGCCTACGCTGGCTGCGATTGCCCCACTTGCTTCCGAACCAGTACATATTTACAATGTGGCTAATGTCAGAATTAAAGAAACAGATCGCATTCAAGCGTGTGTGAAGGAACTAAGGAAATTTGGCGTTCGTGTGGATGAGTCGGAGGATGGATTGACTGTGTATCCGCAGGCTAACTTCAATCATGGAGTGTCAGTAAAAACGTATGATGATCATCGTATTGCGATGGCATTTTCTATATTGGGACTTAAGGTGCCGGGTACGATTATTGAAAACCCTGAATGTACGCAGAAAACATTTCCTAATTTTTTTGAACTTTTGGAAAAGATGATTTCGTAATTTGATTTTTAACTGTTCGTAACTCTACTGCAATCTTAATCTTATATGATGGTCTTGTAACACATTTGACCCCCTTTTGATGATTGATTTGCGTGACGTAGCGAAACAGCTAACGTTGCGTTTTTTTTTCTTGTTGAGACGCTTCACTTGCGGTATAGTTCCACTGAATAGAAGCTGGAGAGTGTATGATGCGAAAAGCGATAGGGATTGATTTTGGTGGCACATATATAAAAGGAGCACTTATCGACACGCAGGGTCAAATTTTAGTCAAAGAGCAGATTCCCACGTTGAAAGAAGAAGGCGCAGCCAGTATTCTGCGAAGAATTGCAGAATTGATTAAGCAATTGGCAGCGGCTCATGGGGTGGCGTGGACTGAACTTTCTGGCGTAGGTATTGGAATTCCTGGTTTTATTGACGATCAGGCAGGAATTGCCGTCGAAGTGATCAATGTCGGTTGGAAACAAGTGGCGGTGCGTGAACCGCTGCAAAACGCATTGCAATTGCCCGTTTTTATGGAAAATGACGCAAACGCTGCGGCGCTAGGTGAAGCATGGGTAGGTGCGGGGCGAGGTGCTAAAAGTGCGATTTGTGTCACCCTTGGGACTGGTGTGGGGGGCGGCATTGTGTTAGAGCAAAAGATTTGGCGCGGTAGTAACCACATGGGGGGAGAACTGGGGCATTTTGTATTAGATCCACAAGGGGCACCGTGTAATTGTGGACGAAGAGGCTGCCTAGAGACGTTCTCATCGGCGACTGGCATTTTGCGGCTGGCTCGTGTTGGGTTGGAAAGTGGGATGACAAGTGTGTTGCAGATGGATTCCTTATCGACGAAAGGGATTTTTGATGCAGCGGCTACTGGTGATGAGTTGGGTCAACAGGTAGTGGCCATGGCGGCGGATATGTTGGGCAGGGGGCTTGCCATGGCGGCTGATCTGATTAACCCTGAAATCATCATTATTGGTGGTGGGGTGGCGAAGGCGGGAGATGACTTGTTTGTCCCCGTGCAACATGCTTTTGCGCGCTATGCGCTGCCAAGAGTGGCAGAGGCTGCACGTATTGTGCCAGCAGTTTTGGGCAATGATGCGGGAGTAGTCGGAGCAGGAAAATTGACATTTCAGAATGACTAGTAAGGGGACATGAGCGATGCCACAGCATGTGCAAATGCTCATCATCACCGGAATGTCTGGCGCAGGCAAGACAGTTGCCATTCAATTCCTGGAAGACATGGGCTATTTTTGTATTGATAATTTGCCACCAGCACTCATACCAAAATTCAGCGAATTGGTGCGCCAACCTGGTGGAACAGTAAGAAAAGTAGCGTTAGTGTGTGATTTAAGGGGGGGCGAGTTTTTCGGTGCACTTTTTGATGCATTGAATGAATTAGATGATCACCCCGAACTTGATTATCACATTTTATATTTAGAAGCTGACGATGAGACGTTAGTGCGTCGGTATAAAGCAACGAGACGTAAGCATCCATCTGCACCTGATAGTGGGCGCATTGTTGACGGGATTGAGAGGGAACGAAAAATCTTAAGTGAAGTGCGTGATCGGTCTGATATTGTGATTAATACCAGCCGTTTGCGGCCAGCAGAATTGCGCGATTTGCTGGAAAACAGGTTTCGTCAGATTGCACATATTCCTAGCATATCAGTGAATGTCCTGTCTTTTGGATTTAAGTACGGGATACCGATTGATGCTGACCTTGTATTTGATGTCCGGTTTTTGCCTAATCCGTATTATATTGATGAATTGCGATCGCATACAGGTCAAGACCAGCAAGTCTATGATTATGTGATGAAATGGCCTGCGACGGAAGAATTCGTACAAAAATGGTTGAATTTGATTGATTTTTTAATGCCGCAGTATTTAAATGAGGGAAAACCTCAGGTCATAATTGGCATTGGCTGTACGGGGGGAAGACACCGCTCGGTGGCAATCGCTGAACATTTACGCGCCCACCTTCAATCAGAATACCCCGTATCGGTGGTTCATCGAGACGTCGGAAAGGACGTTGAACAATGAAGAGACACCTAAAAGATTGGGCGTGGTATTTGCTCGTATTTGGTGTGGGTTTGTTGTTTGCTAGTTTGAGCATCGCGTCACACAAAATACGTTGGTGGTTAATTGGCATTCTCTGTGTGTTGTTTAGTGCCGTTGTGCTGCTGCTTTTGTTTTTCGGAGAACGCGCAAGATCCAAGTTGCAGGCGATGCAAATTGCCCGAAGACCCC
>DAIELO010000031.1 GCA_027341705.1 Caryophanales bacterium | reverse complement strand
CTGATCTCCATCAGGGGGCAGAAAAATTGCTGCGTGATGTACAAACGGGCAAACTTGGTCGAATTAGCTTTGATCGCTTAGAATAAAGATATGGGTAAATTGTAGGGGTGTACGATGAGCACGAAAAAGGCGGAGAATTTTCAGCGGGTTTGGGAATTTGATCAACTTCTTCGTCAGGAATGTGGCTTATTGCTGTGCGGTGTGGATGAGGCTGGGAGAGGGCCGCTGGCAGGACCTGTTGTTGCGGCAGCGGTCATTTTTCCGGAGACGATAGAGGCAGGCGATTTTTTTGACTCCAAACAACTTTCAAAAAATGCCCGTGAAAAAGCGTATGCCGTTGCCTTGGAACAAGCTATTGACATAGGTGTAGGGATTGTTGACCATCATTTTATTGATCGGTACAATATACTTAAGGCAACGCTTTTGGCCATGCAGCAGGCAGTCAATGAATTAAAGCATTCTCCTGATATTGTGATTGTTGATGGGGCGGCTATCCCGGAGTTGCAATATCATCAACGCAAAATTAATCATGGAGATTCTTTGAGTCAGTCAATTGGGGCGGCGTCGATCATTGCTAAGGTGACGCGTGATCGGCTCATGCAAAAGTATGATGAATGGTATCCAGAGTATGGTTTTGCTCGGCATATGGGCTATGGTACTAAGGAGCACATGCTGGCGCTTAGTAAACACGGGCCATCTCCCATTCACAGGTTGTCTTTTGCACCAATTAAAGACATGGTGGTAACGCGTAATGATATTCCATCGAAGATGGTTGATATGCGTAAAGAGTGGGGGCAAATGGGAGAAAATTTTGCCATTCATTATTTAGAAAATTTAGGATATCGTTGTATCGAACGAAATTGGAGGGTGAGGCTTGGCGAAGTAGATGCCATCATGTTAGATGGTGAGTGTTTAGTTTTCGTGGAAGTGCGTTCACGTCATAGTGAATTTGCAGCGCTGTCCTTTCAATTGACAGCGGAATCAATTGGGCAAGATAAGCGTCGACGTTTACGGTTGTTAGCACAATGGTATGAACAGCAGCATGGTACTGTAGATAGTGAAAATATGCGTGTAGATGTAGTGCTTGTGCATGTGCCGACAAATCAAGGAGCACCACAATTAGTTCATTATCCTGGGGTGCTATAGACGGAACTTTTACTTACATATGTGAAGATAGAAAGGATGTACGCTGGTGAATTGGGTCTCGTGGGTAATGTTGGCTGTGGGTTTGATCGTAGGTATAATTGGCGGATTTGCAGTTGGTGTATGGTATTTGCGTAAAAGTGTGACAAATATGCAAATGGATGATAAAGAAATCATGCAGACGGCAAAACGCATGGGGATGAATTTATCACCTAGGCAATTGCAAATGGTAAAACAACAAATGAAAAAAAGTGAGACAACCAATAAAAACAATACTCCCCCAGCAACTGGATTAGGTAAATTGGGCCAACTGGTTAACTTTGGGAAGAAAAAAGAAGTTAAAAAAGTAACGCCAACAACGGGAAAGAAAAGATGATATGAATGTTGCAATCAGTTTGTCCTATTATCTGATTGCAACATGCGGTATTGCATGGCTTCTAACAAATGTTCTTTTTTAATCCATTCCGATTGATCGATATCAGCGATCGTGCGTGCGACGCGAGATAGCTTGTCTGCACCTCGCATTGATAGATGATGTGATTCGGCAAATCTGATGAATATTTCAACTGTGTGGTTATCCATTTCTAATTGGTGAATGGATATTCCATCTTTTTTTAATTCTTGATGTTCAATGACACGGGCTACTGCGTATGTTTTGGACTTTAACACTCGATTTCGTATGATTGTTGAGGAGTCTTCTGTTGGGCTGGGTGATTCCCATATCTTTCTTAAAGGGACGCCATCTACCCATACAGAAAGGTCTATTCGGTCTAAGATTGGACCTGATAGTTTTCGTTGATACATTTCTATGCTTTGTGCACTGCAAGTACAGGGATGTGTGTTGGAACCATAATAACCACATGGGCATGGGTTCATTGCCGCGACGAGTTGGAATTTACTGGGGAATGAATAACTATATAGGGAACGGCTAATTGTGATTTCGCCAATAGATAAAGGTTGTCGCAACCCTTCAATCGCAGAACGCGAAAATTCAGGGAATTCATCTAAGAAGAGAACGCCCTGATGGGCTAAGCTCACTTCTCCAGGGCGGGGTGTCGAACCACCTCCTAGCAACCCACTGGTACTGATCGTATGATGTGGTGAACGATAGGGACGTTCGTTTTCTGGCGGATAGGGTAATCCTGCTACACTATAAATTTTTTTAACTTGTGCTTTTTCTGTTGCATCAAGGGGAGGTAGAATGGTAGGTAGTCTTTCTGCGAGCATGGTTTTTCCAGCCCCGGGTGTACCATACATAATTAGATGGTGATGGCCAGTCGCGGCTATTTCTAAAACCCTTTTTACGTTTTCTTGACCTAATACTTCGCTGTAATTTTTGCGAAATGAAGTAATTGTAGTGATTTCAAGGTGGTGTTCTTTCGTGGGAATTTGTTTTCCACTTAATATAGATATGGCCTGTGAGAGATTTTCTACCATGTGCATGCGTTGATACAATGGCAATTCATCGCTTTGTTCACCACTGTCTGGTACGATAATCATGGGGTGTGGCATATCAAGGGCAAAACTTAGCGCCGCATACAAGCCGCGAAATGTTCTGACAGCACCATCTAATGCCAATTCTCCTAATAATACAGCCCGGTTAGCGACGGGTAAAATTTGTTCTGATGATACTAAAATGGCGATCGCAATCGGCAGGTCTAGACCACTTCCATCTTTGCGAAAGTCAGCAGGAGTTAAGCTGATGGTGATTCGTGATCGTGGCCATACATAACCACTATTTAAAATCGCAGAGCGCACCCTTTCCTTTGCTTCTCTAATGGCAGAGGCAGGCAATCCTACAATTTCAAAGGAAGGGAGGCCTGTTTGAATATCAGCTTCTACCCCCACTTGAATTCCGTGTAATCCAAAGAGCGACACACTGGCAACTGTAGCAAACATTATGTATACCTCCTTATGACGAAAAAAAACCACCAAGTGGCGGTTTTTTTTTCGCGGTATATGATTGGGCCGCCACACTTGAAATTATAGCGGTCTGGGTAACTTGCTGTCGATAATGTTTAGGATTGTTCCTGAAGTTGATGTTGATGAGATAACATCTCATGTAACTTGACGAGACTAGATTTGACTTCTTCAATCCACTCGTTATCACCAATTTGCAAAGCGAAGTTCCATACATCCAATAAATGATTAATTTGCTCTTCGGAAATGAGTAAAGTGAATGCTTCGTTTGGCTCTGGGTATTCTTGAATAATCATGTCAATAGTTGAGCGATCCACGACATCATACAATGATGCTTGTTTGACACCATCTGTATCACAAAAATGCGTATACATTACGACATCAATCTCAACAGCGGGGGCGATGGTCATTTGTCCACATGTCCGGCAATATAGGAAAGGAACATCTGTTAATGTTGCACCACCATCAGTGTATAGAGTTGCAATTCGTGCCGACATTGTAGAGCCGCAACAAAAATCCATTTGAATCCCTCCCTTATTTGTTTGTATTATAACAGTAAAAAGTGAAAATTCAATCTTTAGCTTTAATTTTTCAAATTTTTTTTATTCATTAAGTGATTTCAGTTTTATCTGGCGAGACAGAGTGTTGCAGAATGAAAATGAGGTTGAATTCCCATGCGGAGTAGTCTATCTTTATACAGGGAACACTTCGGTCAGATTTAGAATGTTACTGATTGATGTTGGGAGGAAATCACATGAACATACATGAATATCAGGCCAAGGCAGTATTGCGCCAATATGGAGTAGCAGTTCCTGATGGTGAAGTTGCATTTACTGCCGACGAAGCGGTTCGGATTGCGAATCGTTTTGGTGGGAAGGCGGTCGTTAAGGCGCAAATTCACGCTGGCGGGCGCGGCAAAGCTGGCGGTGTGAAATTAGCGCGCAGTGTGGATGAGGTTAAAAATCATTCCACAGAGCTTCTGGGTAAGGTGCTTGTCACTCATCAAACTGGTGCTGAAGGGAAACTTGTGAAGCGTCTGTTAATTGAGGCGCTGACGGATATTAAAAAGGAGTACTACATCGGTTTGGTTTTGGATCGCAGCATTGGGCGCGTGGTCATGATGGCTTCTGCGGAAGGTGGCATGGAAATTGAAGAGGTTGCCGCCAATTCGCCTGAGAAAATTTTCCGCGAGCCAATCGATCCTGTCATCGGCCTGCAAGCATTTCAGGCAAGAAAATTAGCATTTTCCATTGGTATACCCAACGAACTTGTGAACAAGGCCGTCAAATTTATGATGGGTTTGTATCAGGTATTTGTGGATAAGGATTGTTCGATTGCCGAAATCAATCCACTTGTGGTCACCGCTGACGGCAATGTGATGGCGCTAGACGCTAAATTGAATTTTGACGATAATGCGCTATTTAGGCATAAGGACATTCAAGAATTGCGTGATTTGGACGAAGAAGATCCACGTGAAGTAGAGGCGTCCAAATATGAACTAAGTTACATTGCGCTTACCGGTAATATTGGATGTATGGTGAATGGCGCAGGTTTGGCAATGGCGACGATGGACACGATCAAGTTTTATGGTGGGGATCCTGCCAATTTCCTTGATGTTGGTGGAGGCGCTACAGAAGAAAAAGTGACGGAAGCCTTTAAGATCATTTTGGCAGACGACGGCGTCAAGGGCATTCTTGTCAATATTTTTGGTGGCATCATGAAGTGCGATGTCATCGCTAATGGTGTAGTGGCAGCAGCGCGTCAGATCGGCTTAGATAGGCCTCTGGTGGTACGTCTAGAGGGCACAAATGTTGATTTAGGAAAGAACATCCTGAATGCATCCGGATTGGCGATTGAAGCTGCTGATTCTCTGGCAGAAGCGGCACAAAAGATCATTCAATTAGTCGGCTAGGGGGTTTGGATCGTGAGTATTCTCGTAAATGCAAATACAAGGGTAATAACCCAGGGCATTACTGGTTCTGCAGGGTTATTTCACACAAAACAAGCCATTGCTTATGGGACAAAAATGGTTGGTGGAACAACGCCTGGCAAGGGTGGTACAACAATCGAAGGAGTTCCTGTGTTTAACACTGTTGAACAGGCTGTTACATCGACTGGGGCAAACGCATCTGTCATTTATGTTCCGCCTGCTTTTGCGGCGGATGCCATTTTTGAAGCAGTGGATGCTGGTATTGAATTAATTGTCTGTATTACTGAGGGAATTCCTATTTTTGATATGGTCAATGTGAAACGCTACATGGAAGGGAAAAATTCCCGCTTGATTGGTCCTAACTGTCCAGGCGTGATTACACCTGATGAATGTAAAATTGGTATTATGCCAGGATACATTCACAAACGCGGTCACGTTGGTGTAATTAGTCGAAGTGGGACATTAACATACGAAGCTGTTCACCAATTAACCCAACTAGGCATTGGTCAATCGACCGCAGTGGGTATCGGTGGCGATCCGGTTAACGGGACTAATTTTGTCGATATGTTAACGTTGTTTAACAACGACCCCGAAACTGAAGCAGTCATTATGATCGGTGAGATTGGCGGTACCGCTGAGGAAGATGCTGCCCAATACATTAAGGATCACATGAAAAAACCAGTCGTCGGTTTTATTGCAGGACGTAGTGCCCCAGAAGGAAAGCGCATGGGACATGCAGGTGCGATCATTTCTGGTGGAAAAGGCACGGCTGACGAAAAAGTAGCGGCAATGGAAGCGGCTGGTATGCGTGTAGCAAATACGCCGTCTGAAATGGGCTCTACATTGGTAAAGGCACTGGAAGAACATCAATTGTTAGAGAAGTGCAGAAGCTAACTTAAAGTTTTGATTGATTCACTGTAAACCGGCCTGAAATATCCAGGTCGGTTTACTATTGTCTCAGATTTTCATCAAAAAGAGTGGTTGTCTGATCGATCGTGTGTCACACTTAGTCTATCTTACAAGATGAGGATGGACCCTACGTGTATAATCAGCAACTTGCGCTTTGGATAGCTCTGTTGTCAGTACCAGGGGTGGGCTTACTAACTGCGAATCGATTATTTTCAAACGTACAGGATTGGGATGTCGCCCAACACTTAACGGTTAGTGATTGGATGAATTGGAAGCTAACTGAAGTTCTAGCACAAAAGATTGTCTGCGACATCAAGAATGAATATGCATGGCAACAAATTGAAAGCATGAGTAAACAGAAAATTGGCACCGTGATGATACAAGATCAGGATTATCCCGCGTTGTTAAGAAACATTTATGTTCCTCCCATTGCTTTGTTTTATGTTGGTGAGCGTCCGTTGTTTCATACTGGGGTGGCCATTGTGGGTACTCGAAATGCTACTTCATATGGTAAAAAAGTGGCATTCGACTTAGCTTCCTTTCTTTCGCCTCATCCTATCGCTGTTATTTCTGGTTTGGCTTATGGGATTGATGCCTCGGCACATCAGGGTACGCTAGCAAATCATGGGTACACAATAGCCGTTCTAGGTTCAGGAGTTAATCAACTTTATCCTAAAGGTAATCATAAACTCGCTAACGATATTCTGCTAAATGGGGGTACGATTTTAAGTGAATTTCTACCGGATGTAACACCTCACAAAGCTTATTTTCCGATGAGAAATCGGATTATTAATGGGTTATCTAAAGCAGTTGTGGTGGTTGAAGCTGGGAAACAAAGTGGCGCTTTAATTACTGCAGGTCACGCTGTTTTAGAAAATCGTGAGGTGTATGCAGTGCCTGGATCAATTTATAGCGCTGTATCACAAGGCACACATGAACTGTTAATGGATGGTGCAATTCCGTTATTTTCTTTTCACCAACTGCTGGAGGATTTAAATATAGATAACAAGGACGACAAATCTACTGTTATTCAGGAAGGAAAAGATCGGATTGAGGATAAAATTTGTTCTGAATTAGCATTTGGAATGAGATCTTTAGCGGATTTACATACGATATTAGGAAATGTGAATATGTATGATTTGGGATTGCGCTTAGGAGAGATGGAATTGGCGGGGAAGTTGCGCCGACAATCAGATGGACGGTATATGCTAATATAATTTGCATTAATTCTCTACACAGTGCTATTATTTGGTGAACCCGCGAGAGTCAAGGAGGGTCTAAGTGGCGGATTATCTTGTGATAGTGGAATCGCCAGCAAAAGCAAAAACAATAGCGAAGTACTTGGGTAGCAAATACGTAGTGAAAGCATCCATGGGTCATGTGAGAGATTTGCCTAAAAGTCAATTGGGTGTTGACGTTGAACATGAATTTGAACCTAAATATATTACTATTCGCGGTAAAGGTGATATTTTAAAAGAACTAAAGGATTCTAGTAAAAAAGTGAAAGCGGTTTATTTGGCAGCTGACCCTGATCGGGAAGGTGAAGCGATTGCTTGGCACTTAGCAAAGAGTCTGGATATTGATCCAAGTCAGCCTGTGCGTGTGGTGTTTAATGAGATAACCAAAGAAGCGGTGAAAGATGCATTTAAGCATCCACGATCTCTTAATATGGATCTTGTCCATGCGCAACAAGCACGAAGAATATTAGATCGCCTCGTGGGTTATCGAATTAGTCCGCTTTTGTGGAAAAAAGTCAAACGCGGATTGTCAGCTGGCAGGGTTCAGTCGGTAGCTGTGCGTTTGATTGTGGATAGAGAACGAGAAATTCGTGCATTTACGCCTGAAGAGTACTGGACTGTCAGTGCGCATTGTGAGCACCTTGGCGACAAGTTTACTGCTCAATTTTACGGTTATGGTGAAGAAAAATGTGATTTAAATACTAAGGACGAGGTGGATAACCTACTCTCGCAAATTGAGGGCAAGGAATTTACGGTTGCTCGTGTCAAAGCTAGTGAACGTAAACGTAACCCTGCACCACCTTTTACAACGAGCAGTTTACAGCAGGAAGCTGCCAGAAAGCTTGGATTCAGAACACAAAAAACAATGGTGGTTGCTCAACAGTTATATGAGGGCATCGACATACCTAGTGTGGGTGCCGTGGGTCTGATAACTTATATGAGAACAGATTCCACACGTGTATCTGACGGGGCACGTCAAGAAGCGTTAGAATATATTACAGAGCACTTTGGTGATGAATATAAATCTACAGGTGTCCGACAATATGCGGCAAAAAAAGGCGCTCAGGATGCCCATGAAGCTATTCGCCCTACTTCTTTGACGTGGCATCCCGATCAACTGAAGGATGTATTAAGTCGAGATCAATTGCGTTTGTATCGCATGGTGTTTGAACGTTTTGTTGCAAGCCAAATGGCCTCAGCGATTCTTGACACGATGACAGTGGATATTGTGGTAGATAATGCAATTTTTCGTGCGAATGGATCGAAAATAAAGTTTCCTGGATTTATGAAAGTGTACGTTGAGGATAAAGACGATCAAGATGAAGAAAGCCACATGTTACCGGCGTTAGTTGAGGGGCTTGTTTTGATGCCACAACCAGTAATTCAGCCGGAGCAGCACTTTACTCAACCGCCTCCGCGTTATTCTGAGGCTCGTCTTGTGAAAACGATGGAGGAGTTAGGTATTGGTCGTCCAAGTACCTATGCCCCTACGATTGATGTAATCCAAAAGCGTGGGTATGTACTGCACGAAAGTAAGCGGTTTGTTCCCACTGAATTGGGTGAAATTGTCGTTGATTTAATGAAGGAGTTTTTTCCTACTATTGTAGATGTGGACTTTACGGCACAACTAGAGCAACAGTTAGATGACGTGGAAGAAGGCATGCAAAACTACGTTAATATGCTGGATTCATTCTACCGCGGATTGGAAAATTACCTCAAAACGGCTGAGGAAACGATGGAACATGTTCAGTTGGAAGAGGAATATGCTGATGAATCCTGTGAAAAATGCGGACGAAGAATGGTTTACAAGCATGGGCGGTTTGGGAAATTTCTCGCGTGTCCTGGTTTTCCTGAATGCCGCAACGCGAAACCAATATTGAAGCCTGTAGGCATCGATTGTCCCCGTTGCGGCAAACCAGTGGTGGAGCGCCGGGGTAAGAAACGGCGAGTCTTTTTTGGATGTTCAGGGTATCCTGCGTGTAATTACGTGTTATGGGATAAACCATCAGGGCGCATGTGTTCGATTTGTGGTGAACCAATGGTTTTGAAAAAGAAAGCTAAGTCCGATGTGGAGAATGAGGTATGTTCTAATTCTGATTGTGATAATCATCGTCAGGAGAAAGAACAAGATAAAGGATAGGAGTGTTATTGTTGTCACACACTGGTCGGGTTGCCGTAGTCGGTGCGGGACTTGCGGGATCGGAAGCTGCTTGGCAAATTGCCAAGCAGGGTGTGCCTGTCACCTTATATGAAATGCGCGGGGTAAAAACAACAGCAGCCCATCATACTGATCATTTTGCTGAATTAGTGTGTTCAAATAGTCTGCGCGCTGCATCGTTAACGAACGCCGTTGGTCTTCTTAAAGAAGAGATGCGCAGGTTAGACTCTTTGATTATTCGTTGTGCGGATACATGTGCGGTTCCGGCTGGTGGCGCGTTAGCCGTTGATCGAGATGAATTTAGTCACATGGTAACTGATCAATTGACACAACATCCACTGATTGAAGTTAGGCGTGAAGAGGTAGAAGTGATCCCAGCGGGTGTGACAATCATTGCAACAGGTCCATTAACGTCTGAGACACTTAGTTAATATTTATTTCAAATAATGGGTCAAAAATCTTATTAC
>DAIELO010000030.1 GCA_027341705.1 Caryophanales bacterium | reverse complement strand
AGCATCCCAACGTGGCCCCAATGTGATCCAAAAAACAGAACAACAAAAGACGACGACCACGACAGAAAAGCGCAAGATGAGCACCGTGCGCGTCGATACGGAAAAATTAGATGACCTGATGAACTTGGTCTCGGAGCTCGCGATTGACAAAACACGACTAGAGCGCATTCGCACCGAAGTGCCGCATGTGGGGCTATCAGAGACTGTCGATCATATGAGTCGCTTGTCAAGTCAACTGCAAGAACTGATCATGTCGATTCGGATGGTGCCGGTGGAAACGGTGTTCAATCGCTTCCCACGGATGGTTCGCGATACGTCGCAACAACTGGGCAAGGAAGTAGAATTCACGATTATCGGCCAAGACACGGAACTCGATCGCACCGTGGTCGAGGAGATTGGCGACCCGATCATGCACATGCTGCGCAATTCATTAGATCATGGCATTGAAAGCGTGGCGGAGCGACGAGCGGCAGGCAAAAAAGATAACGGTCACATCACCCTGCGCGCGTATGCGGCGGGAAATCATGTATTTATCGAAGTCGAAGATGACGGTCACGGGATTGACCGCGATCGGGTATTTAAGAAGGCACTCGAAAAAGGCTTGGTGAGTAGTTCGGAACACCTCACCGATCATCAAGTATACCAATTGTTATTTGCATCCGGATTTTCCACGGCCGATGCGATCAGCGACTTGTCTGGACGCGGCGTAGGACTAGACGTGGTGAAGACGAAGATCGAGGCATTATCGGGCAAAGTGGATGTGTTTAGCGAAGAAGGCAAAGGGACGAAATTTGTCGTGCGCTTGCCCATGACGCTCGCGATTATGGATGGATTGATGGTGCAAGTGGATGGCCACCCGTATTTGATTCCGATCAATAGTATTACCGAAACGGGTGTACTCCAACAGGTGCAAACGATTTACGGGCGCGAGGTGATGCGCTGGCGTGGGAAAGTTATTCCGCTTGTACGGGTGAGAGAGGTTTTTCACCTACCGCCGACGCAGGGACCAGAAGCGTTTCTACTGCTCAGTCGTGATGAACATACCGTGGCGCTCGTGGTGGATGAATTATTGGGGCAACTTGAAGCGGTGTTAAAAGCACTGGGGCAAGTGGTCAAACAAATCCCCTATTTTGCAGGCGCAACGATTTTGGGAGACGGCAGTGTCGCACTGATCTTGGACGCCAATGCGTTCATGGAAGCACAATGGCAGTGGGCTGAGATTCCTACGGCACAATCTAGTTAATAGAGAAGAGGATGCAAATTGGCAGATAAAGTATTGATAGTGGATGATGCGGCATTTATGCGGATGATGATCAAAGATATTATGACAAAAAACGGCTATGAGGTCGTGGGGGAAGCGGCCAATGGCGCGGAAGCGGTCGCGAAGTACAAAGAATTAAAACCAGATGTGGTGACAATGGATATCACGATGCCAGAAGTCGATGGGATTCAAGCGTTACGCCAGATCAAGAGTATGGACAGTAATGCCAAAGTGCTCATGTGTTCTGCGATGGGGCAACAATCGATGGTGATTGAAGCGATTCAAGCGGGAGCGAGAGACTTTATTGTGAAGCCATTTCAAGCCGACCGGGTGATTGAAGCGCTGCAAAAGGCGCTGAAGTAACCACACGCAATGGAAACTGACGGGGGGATAAAGGGTTGAAAATGGTGACGTTTCAAATTGATCAAGAGCGGTATGCGTTACCCGTGGAGGTGGTATCTTCCATTGAACGGGTACCGTTACTGCGGCCTATCCCAATGGCCCCTGCGCATGTGATCGGGTTGATCAATTTGCGTGGCGTGGTGATGACGGTGGTGGACGTACGCAAACTACTAGAAATGCCACTTAAAGCCATGGGGGAAGACACCCGTTTATTAGTGATTGGGGATATTGCTTATTTGGTAGATGCAGCAGACGATGTGCAGGAAATGGACGAAACGCAACTGGAGATGCCCCAAGGGGAAGGCAAATTGATGCAAGGGGTATGGCATATGGGGGATCAGTTAGTCATGGTCTTGCGTCCGGAAATGTTGCGGGAAATGATGCTTCCGACGAAATAACAGAAAATTGAGCTAAGCGTCTATCATTTGAACTAGTGTGAAAGAACCTTTTCATCCTCCCTTGATTGTGCTAGGGTTACTATGTGGGGAGGTTTTTTTTTGCTTGTATTTTTATTGATAATTGTGATTATTGTATTGTTGCTGCCACCTGCCGTAATTATGTTCATTCTTTGGAGTCAGTCACGAAAGACACCGCATTCCATTATTAGGTCACATCCTTATTTGGGCTGGTTGCGTTACTTTTTAGAAAAAATTGGCCCCGAGTTTCGTCAATACTGGTTTGATAATGATACGAGTGCTGAACCATTTTCACGCAATGATTTTCTTGGTATTACGTTTGCTGCTAAGTATCGAACTGATTTAATCAGTTTTGGAGGCAAGCGAGATTATGATTTGCCGGGTTACTACCTAGCAAATAGCTTATTTACGCGCTTGGCTGAAGAGATGAGTGTAGATAATCGGGAAACAATAGCGTCCAAAAAATACACGATTCACAAAGAGGGTTTGTTTTCTAGAAAGGAAAATTTTATTGATGACGAATCGACCAAATGGCTATTAAGCGATGAGGATGCTTTAGTCGTTGGTAAAGAACGAATCCAGCCATGGGTATTAAAGGGTCTGTTTGGCGTGTCTGCCACGTCTTATGGTGCTGTTGGTGAACATTATATCCTTTCTACGGGGCAGGCTGTCCAAATGGCTGGTGGCTCTTGGATGAATACAGGTGAAGGCGGGGTAGCACCAGAGCATTTACAGACTGGTGCCGATCTCGTGGCACAAATTGGCCCTGGATTGTTTGGGTATCGGGATGAAAAAGGGGATTTTTCATATGAAGAATTCCGCAAGGTGGCAGCCCATGTGCAGGTGAAGGCTTTCGAATTGAAGTTTGCTCAAGGTGCGAAAATTAGGGGTGGTCACCTTGAAGGTAGCAAAGTGAGCGCCAAGGTAGCAGCTATTCGTAAGGTGCCTGAAGGCATAACCGTCAACTCACCCAATCGTTTTCCGTTTTTGAATAATGCCGAGAGGACGCTCAAATTTGTTGCTGATCTTCAAAAGGCGGGTGGAAAACCGGTTGGGATTAAAATTGTTGTAGGTGCCAAAGAATCGTTGATTGACTTTTTTGTGACAATGAAACGATTAGCGATTTATCCTGATTTTTTAACGGTAGACGGTGGCGAAGGTGGTTCGGGAGCCACTTTCAAATCGATGGCAGACTCGATGGGACTCCCCCTTTATGCCGCATTAATTGCAGCGACAGATGCGGCGGTGGAAACTGGCGTCAGGGATCGATTTGCTGTGTTTGCATCGGGCAAGCTGATTTCTCCTGATAAAGTCGCAATTGCCTTGGCGTTAGGTGCAGATGCCACAGTATCAGCTAGGGGTTTTATGATAGCTAATGGATGCATTATGGCGTTGCAATGCCATACGGGGAGATGTCCTGCTGGCGTGACTACTACAGATCCTAAGTATCAGGAAGCTTTACTTGTAGAGGAGAAGAAGTGGCGTGTGGCGAATTATTTGCTGCATGTCAGATCCAGCGTGTTTGCATTATCTGCAGCATGTGGATTGACCAGTCCACGACAATTGACAAGAGCGCATGTGGTCTATAAAAATGAATATGGCCGCACAGTTCGGGCTAGCGAGTTATTTCCTGCGCAAGAGCTTAGGCAGCATATGATTGATGTCGGGATCAATACCATTAATCCAACCGCATGATTTGAGGAGGTGGCAGTATGGCAAAGGAGCAATCGGATCTTCTTGCACCACGTCTGTCTGCAACGATGATCATTGTGCGAGCAGCCAGTACCGCTGCTGCTGGTGAGGTGCTTGCCATTACGCGGTCGAAACAGCTGCGTGTACTTCCTGGTTTCATGGTATTCCCTGGCGGTGTTTTAGATCCATTGGATATTGATGTGGCATGCTCACTGCAACAAGCAATGAGGGATAGTACGCCCTCGCTATTTACCATGCAGGAGGCTGATTTCAAAGGGGAAATCGTATCACGAGACCTGTTGTATTGGTCATTGTTTGTCGCAGGTGTGCGTGAACTCTTTGAAGAAACAGGTATATACATGGGCGCTCCACGTAAATCGTGGACCGAGCTGCAGGAGATACGTGAAGCGCTATTGCAAGGCCAAGGTAGTGAGTGGAAAAAAACAGTGATTACAGAATCGTCGTTTTATCCCTTTCGTTATGTGGGCAGACGCGTCACGCCAATTCAAGTGCAGCATCGTTTTGACACCCATTATTTCATTGTGCAGGTACCTCATGACATTGCAGTGTATCCGTCGCCCGACGAAGTGGAGTCAGTACTATGGAGTGCGCCAGATGAACTTTTAACGCGTTTTGGTCAAGATGAATTTCACATGGCTCCGCCTACTGTTGACGCATTAACGGCGTTGAGTCGTCATGCATCATTAGCTGACTTAATGGCCAATGCGGTCATGGCAGAACAAAGAAACGACGATGCACGCATTAATCATTTTCTGCGCCAGTTAAGTGCGAATTAGCCACTTCTTCGGTATAGTAAAATTGATGTTCTGACTGGGCAAAGCGCATGGTGATCTGTTGTTCAAATAGCAGTTTTTGCAAATGGGCAGTGACAGTTTTTTTTGCAGCCCAAAGGATATCTGTCGGGATTTTTCCACGATAGATACGATCAACCAATGTGGCCAACGTAACTTCTTCCACACGTAAGTATGCGAGAATGTCTGCTTCTCGATCCAGTCTGCGTTGTTTTATCCTTGCCATTAGGGCCTGTGGTGTGGAAAGTGGTGCGCCGTGCCCAGGGTACAACATGGTTGCTGGTAGTAAGAGTAAGCGATCAAGTGAGTCGAGGTAATCACATAGGTGGCCGTCTGGGGGGCCAATCCAGACGGTGCCATCAGGAATGACATGATCGCCGATGAATAAGTTACCATATGTTTTGTCGAAGATGGCGATATGACCATGCGTGTGACCTGGGATATGCAGGACATTGAATAGGGCTTCGGCAAATGGGATTTTCACCCCGTCGATCAAGTCAGCAATCACCTCGTCTGTGTATGTATGAGGGAAATGTTGCTCATATAATGAAATTAGCGGTGCAAGATCGTGTGGATGACAGTGTATTTTCACTTGGAATGATTTGGCGATCTGAAGGGCTCCCAAGCTGTGATCAGGGTGAAAGTGCGTGAGATATATCCCTTCTAACTGTAGTTTTGCATTGATTATATGCTGACTGATTTCTAGCGCACTCTCGGGAAACCCTGCATCGATCAGCAGTGCTTTTCCATCAGCGACGATCAAGTAGGCATTCACTTTGTTCTCGAGCATGGTGTTTTTTGTGGATAGTGAGAGTGTTTCCACTTGATATGGCAATCTAATCATCCTTTGCATGGAGGTGTTCTCTACTTGAAAATATACACAAAAACAGGGGACAGTGGGGAAACAAGTTTGATTTATGGTCGACGTGTCGGTAAAGATGATCTGCGCGTCGAAACGTATGGTACTGTCGATGAAGTCAATGCGGCGCTTGGTCTTGCGGTGTCGATGCTGCGGGAGTCGCAGAAAAGTTCAAAAGATTTACTTGCGATTTTGCAACGCATTCAAAGGGATCTATTTGATGTGGGTCGGGATCTGGCAACACCAGAAGACAAGCAAGATACTTTTTTTATGGACCAAGAGCGCGTGTTGTTGCTCGAAAAGGTGATTGACCAACTTGATAAAGAGTTGCTGCCGCTCAAACAATTTATTTTGCCTGGGGGAACGAAAGCCGCGGCACAACTTCATGTGGCGCGGACGGTTGTGAGAAGGGCAGAACGGTGGATCGTTAGGCTTAATCAGGAGCAGCGCGTGAATATCGTGTTGCTGCACTACCTTAATCGCCTTTCGGATCTGCTATTTGTGATGTCGAGAGTGGTGAACGCCCGTGCTGGTGTGCATGAGCCTGTGGTTGACTTTCAGTCTCCTCCACCGACGTTGGAGGGATAATGAATGCGCGATGTACTGGTAAGGTCAAAAGCGGTACTCTTTGATCTGGATGGCACACTGATTCGCGGCGAGGAGGCCATCCCGGGGGCAGCGTCTTTTGTGCATGAGTTAGTTAATTTAGGAAAACGAATTATCTACCTGACCAATAATGCGACGCGGACAAAACAGGCAGTCGCTACGTTATTAGCAGGGTTAGGTTTTCCTGTTACACCAGATATGGTGCTCACCAGTAGCGTGACGGCAGCAGCGTTACTTACACGCAAGATAGGCACTGGCAAGAACGTGTACGTGATTGGTGAGGAGGGACTGAGGCAACCACTTGTAGCTGCGGGCTTTGTTTTAGAAGAAGCTGATGACGCATCAGTGGCTGCCGTAGTGATGGGACTGGATCGCCAGGTCACGTATCTACACTTTGAGAAAGCGGTGCAGCATATTTACGCAGGTGCTGTGTTCATGGTCACCAATATGGATCGAGTGATTCCAGTGCGAAACGGTTTTGCACCCGGTGCAGGGTCGCTTGTTGCCTTGGTCACAACGGCTACCGGGGTCAATCCAATAATTGCAGGTAAACCAAGTGAAGCGTTTGTCAATGAGGCACTACGATTAGCTGGTGTGAAACGCGAAGAGGCGATTCTCATTGGCGACAATCCAGACACCGATATTCTTGCTGCCAAAAATGCCGGTGTATTTTCGATATTGATCGAATCTGGAGTGCCTAGCGATGAAAATATTTTTCCCGATTTACAAGTTCACAACTTGGCTGATTTGCTTAATTAACCGCGAAATTCCCCGATATCTCCTCTTTTTACACCGCTAGGGCCTGCTTGACCATAACTAAATATAGCGTATATAATGAATTTTGTCGGAGTAATTACACTACATATAGTTGGTGAATGTGCATGCGTTGTCCGTTTTGTCAAGCCCCTGATTCACGTGTTCTTGAGTCGCGCGCCAGTGATGAGCAATCCATTGTGCGTAGGCGTAGGGAGTGCATCACCTGTCAACGTCGATTTACCACTTATGAACGAGTGGAACTGGCACCCTTGCTGGTGGTCAAAAAGGACAAGTCTCGGGAAGAATTTGATCGCGATAAAGTTCGTCGCGGTATTTCCAGAGCTTGTGAAAAAAGGCCAATTACGTCTGATCAGATTGAAACCTTGGTGGATGCCTTGGAGCAAGGGCTACGCACTGATTTTGAACGTGAAGTACCATCTGTGCAAGTCGGAGAACGAGTGATGGGATTATTGAAAGAGCTTGATCCGGTTGCTTATGTCAGGTTTGCAAGTGTATACAGGGAGTTTCATGATTTGAATTCCTTTACGGAGGAAATCATGCGATTTTTGCATCAGAAAGAGTAAACTGGAGGGAACAATGTGACGGTAGAGAAGGCAATCTTGCCATTTTCTGAGGATGATTATTTGAATTCTACTGGTGAGCGGATTGTTGCAGATCGCTATTTACAAAAAGATACTTTAAAAGAGACACTTTACCCTGGCAGTTTGGTCATGGCAGTATTGGATGCAAAGCGTGCGTACCATGAATTGGCTAGGGTGCTTGAGGTGGACAGTGGCAATCGATCTGTACAAGTGGAACTGCGTGACGGACATGTGACTGAATTGTCTTATGACCGTATTGATGTACTGAAAGAGACTTCACCTAAGCAGATGTGGACACGTATCGCTCATGCTACTGCACAGGTGACGCATGATCCTGCTAATTGGGAAACGCGATTTTATGAGTTACAAAAAGGTTGGCGTTACGTGCCGGGTGGGCGCATTAATGCATCGATGGGCACGGGAATTCAGACGACCAGTTATAACTGTTTTGTGATACCAAACGTTGGTTGGTCCGTGCGGGATTATGCGAAGTCTTTTGGGCAAACGCTTGAGATTCAGGCCAGATCCGGCGGTGTGGGGATGAATTTAAGTCAGGTGCCTCCGCAAGGCTCGCTTACCTCCGTGAATGAACGCTCACGCAAGGCTGATCTCATGTTAGCCATGGACGTGTGGCATGAAGACATTATGGATTTTTTGGCACAAGAGTATCCGAACAGTACGAAAGTGGTTCGTGTGTCCAAAGCGTTTTTACGTGCAGTAGAGGAAAATGCTAATTGGACATATGTGTTTCCTGATACGAGTGAGGCGCAGTATGATGACATTTGGAACGGCGATCTAGAAGCTTGGATCAATGCCGATTTGCCAGTGAAGTACGGCTCTACACTACCAGCGTCGATGATTTACGAGCAAATCATCGAGAGTGGTGCGCAGATGATGCAGGATCTGGTGGGTGTCATCATGAATCCCGGAGATAGTCGTGGCTCCATCGCGGAGCGTTTAGGTGATATGTGGGAAGCGATGCTTGCACAAAAGCGCATCACCATGCTGCTTTCCTCCCTGCGTCCTCGGTATAGTTATGTGCGCGGTGTGCATGGTCGTAGTTCAGGCGCGTATTCGTGGGGGTTGTTGTACGACAAGGGAAATTTGGTGTTTGGTAATGGGTTTGGTCCTGTCGGCGTAGCGGAAATTATGAGTGTCGGCTGTGAGTTGACGTTGCAAGGTGGCTCAAGACGCGGTGCATTGATGATTATATTAAATGATCGCCATGCTGATATTCGCAAATTTATCACGTGCAAACAAGTAGATGGTGTCATTACCGGGGCCAATATATCAGTGGGTATCTCCGAAGAATTTATGGCGGCAAAAGCGAGTGGGGATAATTGGTCGCTTGGGTATCCTGAGATGGCTGAAGCGTCAGAATTTCAAGGAAACTTTGAGGAGTGGCTGGCAAGTGGTCGGCAGTTGCAAGTCAGCGCAGCTTTGCCTGCCGAACAACTTTGGGATGAGATTATTAGTGCTGCTTGGAATTCTGCTGAGCCGGGTATTGTCTTTTTAGGACGATATAATAAACTCTCTAACTCCCACTATTATAATCCTATTATTGCAACGAATCCCTGCGGCGAACAGGGGTTGCCTGCTTATGGTATATGTAATTTAGGTGCGGTGGTGCTCAGTAAGTTTGCTGTCAGTTTTCAAGAACGAGATACGCGAGTGGCGTTTATTGATTCTGACAAGGAAGCCTATATTGCCAGTTGGTTGCAAAAGTATTTTGATCCAGAGCGAACCGATTACTTGCTTCATCATGTAAAATGGGAAGCACTTGAGGAAACGACACGCACAGGTATTCGTTTTCAGGATGCGATTATTGATGCGACGTATTATCCTTTTGAAGAAAATCGCGTCAATCAAATAGGGGAACGACGTATTGGGTTAGGTGTCATGGGACTGCATGACCTACTTTTATATCTGGGCATTCGTTATGGTTCGCAAGCATCAGTAGATTTTATTGATGTGTTAATGGGCATGATGGCTGAATGGAGTTATCTGGAATCTGTTGAATTGGCTAAAGAAAATGGTTCCTTTGAAAAATTTGATAAAGAAAAGTTTTTGCAATCAGGTTATATGCAAATGATGAAAAAAGAACGTCCACACGTTTATGAGTCGGTTGCTGTGTACGGTGTGCGTAATGTGACGACGATGACGATTGCTCCTACGGGAACGACAGGCACAATGGTCGGTTGTTCCACTGGCTGTGAACCGTATTATGCATGGGCTTATTTCCGAAATTCTCGCTTAGGCATGTTTGAAGAAAATGCTGCGATTCTTGAAGAATATTATCAAGCATTTGGGACAAAAGAACTACCTGACTATTTTGTGACATCCATGGAGTTAACTCCAGAAGAGCATGTCATGGTTCAGGCAGCTTTACAGAAGTGGATTGATAGCAGCAT
>DAIELO010000002.1 GCA_027341705.1 Caryophanales bacterium | reverse complement strand
GATGCCTTTTAACAATTCTTGCGAGAGTGGGTGACGCATGCGCAAATTGGTAGAATTACCTTTTCTCATCGATTCGATAGGTGGCAAAAGGTAGTCCATACTTGAATTCATTGCTCATGTCATTAAGTTCATGTAGTAAGTGTTCATCCAAGTGGAGGGAGGCACTGGTTAGATTATCATGAACTTGGTTCACATTTGTTGCACCCGCAATGATTGTCGATACTACTGGTTGATGCATCAACCAAGCAAGTGAGAGTGAGCTTGGAGTCATGCCATATTGTTCAGCTAGTTTTGCTATGTTTGCTCCCAGAGTGACCCTGTGATTGTCGAGGCGATTTTTGAAGTCAGGATTTTTGTCCGCACGAGAACCTTCGGGAATCACTCCATCTGTGCGATATTTCCCTGTCAAAATCCCTCCAGCTAACGGGTAATAAGGAATGATCCCCACTCCTTGATCGATGCAAAGAGGTACGAGTTCTTGTTCGATGGTACGATCAGCAAGAGAATAACTAGACTGGACTGAAATGTAACGGATAAGGTGACGATGGTCACTAATTGCTAAAGCCTTCATTATCTCCCAAGCTGCATAATTAGATGCCCCGATATAACGGATTTTGCCTGCTCTCACTAAATCATCGAGCGTTTGCAGAGTTTCTTCTAAAGGAGTCAAGGGATCAAAAGTATGGATCTGGTACAAGTCAATATAATCTGTTTGTAACCTTTTTAAGCTAGCTTCTAGTTCACGCAGCAGATGAGTCCGTGATGAACCTTTGTCATGCGGACCATTACCCATGGGCAGGCCTGCTTTAGTGGTCAGAATAATCTCATGGCGATGACCTTTTAATGCCTCACCGATGATTCGTTCTGATTCAGTATGGCTATAAATATTGGCAGTGTCGATAAAGTTGATTCCTTGGTCAATGGCAACATGGATGATTTTTGTAGATATATCTGCGTTTGCGCGGGCACCGAAGGCGTTGGTACCAAGACCTAGTACAGAGACTTCAAGTCCGCTATTGCCTAAGTGTCGATATTGCATGGTGTAATCACTCCGATCGCAAATTTCACAGTATGAAATAGTGATACTTCATTTTTATAATATACTTGGGCTGCTATTCGTTCAACAATGGTGATGGGTATCACACTTATGTTTTCTCAATCCGGTTATGATAATAAACGAAATCGTTGACGAGGAGAATTTTAATGCCATTTAATCGTTCGATTGGCCCATTACCAAAAACATTCATTATCACAGCTTTTGTCAATTTTCTTGTAGGGGCGTTCTTTGGGGGTTGGATGGCTAGTGATCCAGCACACATCAGTCTGTTAGGGTCTCTCCATGGAGAAATCAATCCTTTTGGTTGGTTAACGATGATGATTTATGGAATGACTTATGCTGTACTAACCCTCTCTACTGGATTTCGTCCGCCACGTGTGGCGGTAGGATGGACACACTGGCTGATGGCTGAACTTGGGGTGGTGTTGATCGTACTCTCGTTTCTCTACTCCAGTCCACTAGTATTCAGGATTGGACTTGGGTTACAAGCCATGGCACCAATCGTATTTTTAGGCAACTTGCTATCTGCTGTAATTACAGGGAAAAAATCAGGTCGGCAATTCCCTCAGGAAATGATGGATGAGTCCCATCCTCTTGTTGCCTTAAAGCGCTCAACCATACTTGAATCCTCAGATCGCGTGGGACAAAGAGGTACTGATGTGGCGCTAATGCTATATGTGCTAGCGGTCTGGTGGATCTGGATTCAGTCGTGGATGGTGCCTGGTATTAATAGTGGTCTTGGTTCAGACGCAGCTAGGGCACTGATCTATTATGGGTGGATCGGTGGCACGATCTGGTCGGTGGGATTGCATTTAGTGCCTCGTTTCGCGGTCTCGAAACCATTTAGTGCAGCAGCGGCTTCACTGGGTCAATTCTTATGGTTTTTTGCTGTATTAATACAAGTGATTGGAATGATGGTGAATCCTTCATGGGGTATCGTAACTAGTAGATTGCTGGGAATTGCGGCGATCTATCAAGGTGTACTATTTATGTTTCCATTGCTCCAAAAATCCATTCATGAACCGAACACCCCATTGTTACCTTTGTGGGGCAAAACAGCATGGATGGCAGCACTTTTGCTAGAAGTGGTCCTTGGATTGTTGCTGATGGCAGGACTTAACCCATTGTCCCTATTGGCGGTGCACTTGTTGTTTCTCGGCTTTGCAACCACACTTTTGTATGGTGTTGGTTATGGTTTATTCCCGTGGATTTTTGGAGGAATTAAAGTGAGTCCCATTTATGCGTGGATACAATTAGTCGTATCTATCATCGGCATACTGATGATGGCAGTTGCATTTTCGGGGGATGTATGGTCGCAATTTGGAAACTGGCCTGATCCATTGTGGTTGGCAATTGGCGGTATTTTTGCTGCACTTGGCGCATTTTTATATATTTTACAGTGGCCTATTTTAGTGATACAAGGTGTGAAGGAGTAATGATGATGAACTTAAAATCAGTAGCAGCAGAACGAGATCGGAAATGGACACGGGACTTTTCTGTTAATCCTTTTATTGTAATTTGGGAAGTAACGAGGGCTTGTCAACTCCACTGTTTGCATTGTCGTGCACAAGCACAGCGGCATGCTGATCCAAGGGAACTGAGGACGGAGGAAGGGTTTCAATTAATTGAACAAATTGCAAAAATGGATCATCCGCTATTTGTGATCACAGGTGGAGATCCTTTAGAACGAGCAGATTTGTATGAACTGATCGCGCACGCACGAAATCAGGGACTAGAAGTAGCCATGACACCAAGTGCCACTCCAAAAGTCACATTTGAAGCATTACAAAAGGGGAAAGAAGCAGGACTGGCTCGTGTGGCATTCAGCCTAGATGGATCGACGCCAGAAATTCATGATCATTTTCGGGGCACGCGTGGTTCCTATGATTTGACCATACAGGGTATAACGATCTTAAAACAACTACACATGCCGATCCAAATAAATACTGCCGTCTCTACGCATAATTTAGCTGATTTACCACGAATCGCTGACCTTGTTTTGCATCATGGGGCTGTGCTGTGGAGCTTATTCTTTTTGGTGCCAACAGGAAGAGGAAAAATTAAAGATATGATTAGTGCTGATCAGGCGGAGGAAGTGATGGAATGGTTGTATACACAATCACAAACGCGCAACTTACGCATCAAAACGACGGAGGCTCCTCACTACCGTCGTGTCATGCATCAGCATCAAGGTAATCCAGTCTCGACTTCCATGCCCGGCGTCAACGATGGCAACGGTTTTGTGTTTATTTCACATACAGGGGAGGTCTACCCTAGTGGTTTTTTGCCTGTGTCTGCAGGTCAGATCCGCACCACACCATTGGCAACGATCTATCGGGAAAGCCCAATGTTTAGGTCACTAAGAGATCCATCGCAGTTGACCGGCAAATGTGGGGTCTGTGAATTTCGCCATTTATGTGGTGGTTCTCGAGCGAGGGCGTACGCAGTATACGATGATTATCTTGCAAGTGACCCGGCCTGTGCCTATCAGCCAGCAATTATTGTATGATAGGATGAAACAAGTACTTACGTGTCTAAGGAGATGCACAGTTGCCCAAGGAACGCGAAGATCGTCAGGCCAAAATTGTAAATGAGTTAGAAAGTAGTGACGAGCCATTGTCTGGCTTGGAATTAGCGCAGCGACATCATGTCACAAGGCAAGTAGTCGTACATGATGTCGCATTGTTGCGTGCGGCAGGGTATCCTATTTTGTCGACACCAAGAGGATATGTATTGGAGCGAGACAGATCATCACAACGTAATGTGGTGATTTTATCTGTTGCTCATTCACCAGAATTGACAGGAGTGGAATTATTTACTTTTGTGGATTTGGGGCTACGTGTCATGAATGTTCAGGTAGAGCACCCTTTATATGGTGAATTGACAGGTTCGTTACACTTAGCTTCACGGCGGGATGTGGAATATTTTTTGGAGAAAATAAGCCAACAGAAGGCGTCATTGTTGTCTTCGCTGACAGATGGATATCATATGCATCAAATTGAATACGATCAGGATGTACGCCTTCAGGAAGCCATCTTGACGTTACGGAACAAGGGGATAGTAGTTTACGATTGAGTGCAGATAAACTAGTATGTAACCATTCATCGTCTTGACTTTAGTGTATATATGTGTGTATATGCATATATACCGAAAAAGGGGCGATGATCTTGTCATCATTGATAGATTCTCCACGTTATGGAGACAAAGTAGTAGCGATTGAACCATATGGCGTTGAAGGCATAACGCTAGCCGAACGTCATGGGAATGCAAGAAGTCAATTTACACTTTGGTTAGGCAGTAATTTAACGATTGCCGATTATGCGCTTGGATTTTTCCCGATTATATTGGGAATGTCATGGCCCTATGTGATTGCTTCCATTCTTGTTGGCAATGTGCTTGGCGGGATTGCACTCGCACTTAGCGCTAGTATGGGACCTGGTTACGGACTTCCTCAGTTGATGATAACCAGATTCACTTTTGGTAAAATCGGCGGATATATCCCTGCTGCCTTTAATTATATTAGTACGATTGGCTGGTTCACCGTCAATAATATTTTGGGTACATTTGGTTTGCAGGTATTGCTTCCGCACCTGGCATTTTGGCAAGGTGCCATCATGCTTGTGGTGATACAAAGCTTGCTTGCCATTTATGGCCATAATCTCATTCATCTTTATGAAAAAATCATGTCGGTGGTATTAGGGTTGCTATTTCTTGTGGTGACCATCATTGCACTTAGTCATCAGCATCTATTAGTTGCCTATCAACCGCATGTAAAATCCCCTTGGGTGTTGTTTGTGATCATGGTGGCGGCTGCCTTTTCCTATATTGGCAGTTGGAGCCCTTATGCTTCAGATTATAGTAGGTATCTTGCACCTGATACGAAAAAAAGATGGATTGGTATCTATGTGTTTTTGGGTTCATTTATTGCCTCTGTGTGGCTGGAGCTTTTGGGTGCGGCGGTGGCCGTATTAGTGGGAAATTCGCAGGCTAATCCGATTGCGGCGCTGCATACAGTGATGGGGTCATTCGGTGTAGTTTCGGTGATTGCGATCATTTTAGGAGGAACGGCTGCAGATGCACTGAATCTGTATTCAAACGCATTGGCCGCGGGTGCCCTTGATATTCGTCTTCCGCGATGGACGTTGACGCTTGTCGCTGGCGTCATTGGACTGGTGCTTAGTTTGTTGGGATCAGGTGGATTTGAGCAGAATTATGACAACTTTTTGCTATTGTTAGGGTATTGGATGACGCCTTGGATGGGCGTGTTATTTGCAGATTTTTTTGTGCAAAAGTCATATCTTCGACGTGCATTAGATCTGCGGGCGCAAAAAAATGTGAATTGGCCAGGGCTTGTAAGCTTTGTGTTAGGGATTATCGTATCCATTCCGTTTATGGATTCTTCCCTATATGAAGGAGTAATAGCGAAAGCATTAAACGGCATGGATTTTACTTTTTATGTAGGCTTTCTTGTGGCCTTTATCGTGTTTCTGTTATGGAATCGCCATGCTGTTGAATAAACAACCTTTGAATGGTGAATAATGCCACAGCGGCAATCGTAGCAAAAGTGGTCAGCATTAGTATCGGCGAGATGCCCCAGAAATCAAATAGGTTGCCAAATAACACTGGTCCTATAATGCGTCCCATACTACCAAAACCGCCGACCAGTCCGAGATAAAATGGCGCAGAATTGCCAGTCGTTTGCGTAATTAATGCCGGTATGCTAGGGGAGATTAACATTTCTCCTAGCGTGGCGATTAGCATCCCGATCATAAAATCGTAATAGATGCCGTGAAATATCCACATAAAACTAAAGGCTATCGCGTAAAACAGTGCGCTAGACACCATTCGCGAGCTTAAGGTTTTCGCTACAAATCGGTTATAAAGGGATGTGATGGGTTGACCAAATAAAATGACCAGCCCGTTGATCGTCCATAAAAAGCTGTAACTAGATAAACTCATGCCTTTTTGATTCAGGTATGGTGCCACTCCTGAATTCCAAGCAGAGGTGGAAAACCAAATCAGTAAGGACCCAAGTGACATAAACAAATAGATCCGATATCTTTTGAGCAGAATCCATGTGCTCGATTCTTCACTATATGGGGAAAGTCCCACACTGATGTCTTTTTCGTCAGTGAGATCAATATGACGAAAATACATATAAAAGAACAGGGAAAAGGCGAGTGTGCTAAATCCGTTGATCAAAAATGTCAAATTAAATGAAATAGTGGCCAGAATCCCTGCCAGTGTGGTACCTATCGCCACCCCTGCATTATTGCTAACATAGATCACGTTAAACAATCTGTATTGCTGCTGATGCCATCTAAATCCGATAAAAGCGCTGATGGCAGGCATGGTAATCGCCATCAAAAATCCGTTTAACGACATCATCACAATATATAAATACCAGGTTTTAGCAAACACAAGACCGATCTGACCACAACCTTGCAAAATAAGTGAGCCAACAATCAGGTTTTTAACGCCGAGTTTGTAGTACAGACCGCCGCCTACGAATTGACCCAATACACTTGCAAGCGATTGGAAAAAAAGTACAAGCCCAGCTTCGCCGTAGGAACGATGCAATATGTTATGCACATATAGTGTGATGAGCGGCCACATCAGTGCACTTCCCGTAGAATTGATTAAGCTGGCAGCCATAAAAATGTATGAGTCTTTAGGCAATGAGGTCATGGGAAATAAACTTTTTAAGTGCTTCTGCATAAAATCTCCTGACGAAAAGATACTATCGTAATAATAGCTAATTGTCTCATAAATTAGCTGATGAAGATACCCCGTAACTGTGTTATAATAAAATGTCAATTTAAAAAGAAAAGGCAGGCTAATTAAGTGAAACACTTGAGAAATATCGCCATCATTGCTCATGTCGACCACGGTAAAACGACGTTGGTCGATCAACTGTTTGTCCAGTCAGGGATCTATCGTAACAACGAATCAAGAACGGAACGTGCGTTAGATTCCAATGCACTCGAAAGTGAACGTGGTATTACTATTTTAGCAAAAAATACAGCCATTCAATATGAAGAACATCTGATTAACATCGTTGATACACCAGGTCACGCTGATTTCAGCGGTGAGGTGGAACGTATCTTGCAGATGGTAGACGGCGTATTGCTTGTGGTGGATGCATTTGAAGGGTGTATGCCACAGACTCGTTTTGTGCTGCGCAAGGCACTTGAACAACATCTGGTGCCAATTGTGGTCATCAATAAAGTGGACCGTCCTAATTCTCGGCCATTAGAAGTAATTGATGAAGTGCTCGATTTGTTTATTGACCTTGGCGCGACGGAAGATCAGATTGATTTTCCTGTTATTTATGCCTCTGCAATTAATGGTACGGCTACGCTGGATTTAGATCAGCCTAATCCTGATTTCCGACCATTAATTGAGACTATTATCAATGAAATTCCATCTCCTAAAGGTGATCCTGAATCGCCTTTACAATGGCAAGCAAGTATTCTTGACTATAATGAATTTCTTGGACGCATTGGCATCGGTAGAATTGTCAGAGGTACGATTCAAGTCGGGCAATCTGTCGCGCTTTTGAAACCTGATGGCGAGGTGACGACCCATCGAGTCACGAAGCTATACGGATTTCGGGGATTACGACGTGTGGAACTTGAGCGTGCTAGCGCAGGGGACATTGTAGCCATTGCAGGACTTGGTGATTTGTCTGTAGGGGATACAGTAGCAGATGTGAATACACAAGAAATTTTGCCTTCTATTCCTATTGAAGAGCCATCATTACAGATGACCTTTGTAGTGAATGACAGTCCTTTTGCCGGACGAGAAGGGGCATTTGTTACATCGCGACAACTACGTGCACGTTTGTATGCAGAACTTGAAAAAGACGTGAGTTTACGAGTGGAAGATACGGATTCAGCTGATGCCTTTTTAGTCTCAGGGCGCGGCGAACTGCATCTGTCGATTTTAATTGAAAACATGCGTCGAGAAGGATATGAGATGCAAGTTTCCAAACCGCGTGTTATTTACAAACGGGATGAAACAGGCAATTTATTAGAGCCGATTGAGCATGTGGTGGTGGACGTACCAGAAGAGCATGTGGGCACTGTGATGGAGAACCTCGGCATGCGCAGGGGAGAATTGGTGCAAATGTTGAATGGCTCCTCTTCTGTGCGACTTGAATTTTATGTACCGGCAAGAGGATTGATCGGATTTCGCTCTGAACTTTTGACGGCTACAAGAGGGTATGGCACCATGCATCATACATTTTTGCGATTTGAGCCATTTAAAGGAGAGATCATTGATCGCAAAAGTGGAGTCTTAATTGCTTCAGAGGGCGGTACTGCTACTGCGTATGCCATTCAGTCCATTGAAGAACGAGGGACGCTCTTTATTGCCCCAGGTGCGGAAGTGTATCCTGGGATGATTATCGGCAGTCATTCCAGGGATAATGATTTAGTGGTAAATGTTAGCCGTGAAAAACACATGAGTAATGTGCGTTCGGCTACTAAGGAAGAAACATCGCGCTTAAAGACGCCTCGGAATATGTCACTTGAAGGCGCGATTGAATTTTTGGCCGATGATGAATTTTGTGAAGTCACGCCTAAAAACGTTCGTTTGCGTAAAAAAATATTAAACAAAAGCGAACGCGATAAAGCGCAAAAGCACTCATCTACGCGATCTGTGAATTAGATAGGTGATACAACAAGGGAAGGGAGCGGTAAGCTCCCTTCCCTTCATTAATGAACCTAGTACACTGGTACAGTTTGGCAAACTTCTTTTGTTCCGTACGGCACAAGCAGCATAAACAGCACAAAGATGATTAGGAACACGACCGCCCAGCGTGTGTATCCTCCAAAAACGCCTCCATCATACATGGTGAGATTCACCACCCTTCCGATCTTAATGAATAGTATGGGAAAAGGGTGGGTGTAGTCACTGCAGGTGTCTAGAAGCGAGTAGTTACTACTGTTATTTATTGCTGTGATCGATCATCGTTTTTTCGTGTACCTCAGCAGAAATGGATAAGTCTAACAATATCAATTTAACTAAAGATGTGATGAATTTTACGTACTGTTCGTCAATGGGAACCTGTGCCACTGAGGTTGCCATTTCAAACAAATTAATAGTAAAAAATCGATAAAAAGCAATAAAAAAACTAATGGGCAACCCAATTTCTGCATGCAACCAACCAGAGTGGATGCGTTTTTGGATATACTGTTCATCGACCACACCTTGCAATAGTTCAACGAAGTAGGCTTTTTGCCATTTCATCGCGCGCTCAAGATTCGTTTTGTAAATAAAGAAGTTCATCAGTTCCGGATCATTTTCTATGGCAACATAGAATTGATCGATAATTCCATCTACTAACGGAATGAATCTGTCTTTATATTTTTGTAAATTATTGTAATCCTCTGGTTCGAAATTTAAAATGCTTTTTAATTTATACATATATAAATCTGGCTCGTTCATCGTATATCTCCCAGTCAAAAAAGTTTATATAGTACTTCCTATAATAAAATTTCAACTCTGATCAGTCAATGAAATTTCTAACAAGCGCTTGACTGTAAACATTCGATATGTGAAATAATAGATAGGCCAATAATGCAGATTGAGAAAGAGGGAACTTCTGATGAAAAAATGGTTGTGGGTGATGATTGCGGGCGGTCTTCTGGCTGTGGTCATTATCGTGGGTGTTATTTATGTGACGCGCCCACATTCTAAAACAAAAGTGATATTATCGCCGACTCAATTACAGACGCTTCAGTACACTGTGCCGTCGCTTACTACGAATTTGTCTGACAATAGTATGATTCAAACTACTATTGTATTACAAACAGATAGTCAAAATACGATGAATACCTTAACGAATAGTACCGCACAGGTCAATAATGATGTCATTAGTGTATTGAACGATACGAGCGGGGCGGAGATTAATATGCCAAATGGATTGTCCCTATTAAGGCAGCGACTGATTACAGCACTTAGTTCATTCGGTAAAATTACAAAAGTATACTTTACCCAGTTTATCGTACAATAAATATTTGTTGTTCAGGGAGAATAATGATGCATAATGACCCACAATTGTTGTTGCGTGAATTTTTATGGCGAAAAAAATGGGCGTATTTCTTAGCTATTTTATCTATCATTTTTTCTGAAATTGTCATGGTTCAATTTCCTTATCTGATTGGTCAACTTACCGATGCATTAAGTCATGGGCATGTGACGATGGCTGAAATATGGCACTATACATGGTTACTCGCGCTTGTCGGTGCGGGATACGTGGTGTTATATGGATTAGGTCAATTTCGTAATGGTCAAATTGGAAGACAATTTGAATATGAGCTACGCAAACGACTGTTTTTACATTGGGAGACGTTGCACACAGGTTATTTTAGAAAGCGTAGTATAGGTGATTTACTTAATCACGCAATGAATGATGTGCGTGCAGTGCGAGAAGCGATGTCAGGCGGTTTGAATATACTCACTAATGCGATTTTCCTGCTTATCACTACGCTTTGGATGACGTTTCGCACGATCAGTGTGCCATTAACTTTGGCGAGCATTATGCCTTTGCTGTTTGTTCCATTTTTTATTGTATGGTGGGGGCCGCAAATTCGTTTGGCCTCGCGCAAGGTTCAGGAATCCCTTTCCAATATGGCTGATCTCAGTGAGGAGAGTTTGTCTTCTATTCGCATCATCAAGACTACAGGAAATGAACATATTGAAGTAGGGCGATTTACAGAGATGGTGGATCAAATTGTCAATCGGCAGATGGACATGTTTCGGCGCAGTGCCATGTTCCAATCGTTTATTCCTTTAATGGGATCGCTCAGTTTTGCTATTGCTCTTATTTATGGTGGGTATTTAACAGTTACCCAGCATATTCAACTTGGTATGTTTGTCGCATTTACCTTATATCTCGCAATGATTATCACGCCGTTGCAACAAATAGGATTTGTCATCAATAATTTTCAAAGAGCATCCGCTTCGATGACGAGATTGCGGACGCTTTTGCTGGAAATATCGGAAATTGTTGATACGTCTGATGCGATAGAGTGGGACGATGCGCAAGGGGAAGTGCGCATAGAGTTAGATGCCTATGCTTATCCAGACGCCAAAGAACCTGCGCTCACGCAGATCCATATTCACCTGCAGACTGGTCAAACCTTGGGTATCGTTGGTCGTACAGGTGCGGGAAAAACGACTTTGGTGAACTTATTGCCTAGAATTTTTGATCCACCGGATCATAGTGTATTTCTCGATGGGATCGACGTTAAGAAAATGAAGTTATTCAGTTTGCGTCGTGCCATCGCCTATGTTCCGCAAGATGGATTTTTATTTTCAGCACAAGTTTCCGAAAATATCGGCTTTGGAAAAAAAGATCCACTTTTTTATGAAATTGAAGAGAAAGCAAAAGATGCTTTTATTTACGATGATATTATGGGATTTACAAAGCAATTTGCAACAGAAATAGGTGAACGTGGTATTGCTTTGTCTGGTGGGCAAAAACAGCGTACAGCCATGGCTAGGGCGTTTATTAAAGAAGCGCCTGTGCTTATTCTGGATGATAGTTTGTCAGCAGTGGACATGCTGACGGAAAAACAGATCATTGATCGCATTCGAGAGTTGCGAGTAGGCAAAACGACGTTGATTGTTGCTCACCGGCTATCTGCCGTGAGGCATGCAGATCACATTATAGTGATGGAAAAAGGTCAAATTCATGAACAAGGGACACATGCGCAGCTTTTGGAAAATCAGGGCATTTACGCTGATATGTGGCGCTTGCAGGCTGAAGGAGTAGAGTAAGCAGTGAAAAGCCAAAACAACATTCAAAGTTTGCTAAGACTGTTACCTTATGCGAAACCGTATTGGTTACAATTTGTGCTAGTGTTTTTACTAGTGGTCATTTTTAATGCGACTAGTGTGTTGCAGCCATACTTAGTGAAAGTCGCTATCGATAATGACATTGCTATTTCGCACCCTGATTTGAAGGGGCTTTTAATGATTGGCGGGGTGTATATCGGGATTGTCATTATCGGTGTGTTTTCTAATATTTTCCAAATGCTACTTTTACAATATACCGGTCAAAAAATTATTAGGAAAATCCGCATTGATCTTTTTTCTCATATAGAGCATCAGGGAATGGATTTTTTTGATAAAAATGCGATTGGCCGACTAGTTACCAATATTTCTAGTGATACCGAGACAGTTAGTCAATTTTTTACACAGTTCTTCCTCAGTATGATACGTGATGGACTGTCCATCATTATGATTGTGATTGTCATGTTCGAATTGGACGTGAGAATTGCATGGATGTGTATGATTGTGATCCCGATTATTTTTGTGATTTCCATGCTTTTTCGAGATTGGTTGCGAGATGCTTATCAGTCGACGCGAACTAAGCTCTCAAATATTGTCGCTTTTTTAGCGGAGAATCTAGCTGGAATGCGGATTATACAGATTTTCCATCAAGAACAACAACAGGCTGATCATTTTGAATCACTCAATACCCTACACCGTAAAGCGAATATTAATGAGTATGGGATATCCGTGCTGTTTAACAGAGTGCTTGAATTGATTGGGAATTTAGCGGTGGCTGCGGTAGTGTTTATCGGTGGGAGTGCAGTGTTACATCATGTTATCCTGTTTGGTACATTATACGCTTTTATCAGTTATATTCGACAGTTTTTTCAGCCGATTAATGCTATTACGCAGCAATGGAATACACTTCAGTCCTCGATGGTTGCTGCAGACCGCATTGGTAAGGTATTGATGGTGAAATCTAAGATTCAAAATCCTCCAGAGGCTATTTCTATTGTCAATGTAAAAGGAAAAATCGAGTTTCGGCAGGTAGACTTTGGCTATCACCAAGATGAACTGATTTTAAAAAATGTTTCTTTTGTTATTGAACCGGGACAATTTGTTGGCTTTGTCGGTGCAACTGGTGCTGGTAAAAGTACAATTATGAGTTTGCTAACTAGGCAATATGATCCAGTGGCCGGTGAAATTTTGCTTGATGACGTGGGTATCCAACAATTATCACTTGCTGATCTCCATCGCTACATAGGCATGGTTCAACAAGACTTGCAACTCTTCACAGGGACGATCTCAGATAATATTCGCTTGTTTCGGCCAGACATCAGCGATGAGACAATTCAGCATGCTACCAAAGCAGTAGGCGTTCACCGTATTATTGATCGCTTGCCTAATCATTATCAAACATGGTTATATGCCAAAGGCGCAAATATTTCCATGGGAGAGCGACAACTTCTATCATTTGCGCGCATGATTGCACTTGATCCCAGGGTTTTGATATTGGATGAAGCGACGGCTAGCTTAGATAGTCAAACGGAGGAGATGGTTCAAACTGGCCTGCACAAACTCACAGCGACCAGAACTACCATGGTGATTGCGCACCGACTTTCTACAGTACGACATGCGGATGTGATTTTTGTACTAGATCATGGCCAAATTATCGAAAAAGGGACTCATGAAGAATTAATTCAGAAAAATGGGTTATATACTAGGTTACACGAAAATGCTGGGTGAAAAAATGAGTATTTAAATAGGCCGCGATGCCTTCATTTTCACAATCATCAGTGATATAGGTAGCATGTGGTAAAAGTGCTGGATTGGCATTACCCATCGCTACACTGATAGAAGCGTAATTAAACATTTCTAGGTCGTTCATCTCATCACCAAATGCCATGATGCGTAGTGGGGATATTCCATAATGTTGTTGGATCTTCCGTAAACCGGTTGCTTTGCTAACGCCTATGGGCATTATTTCCACGACGTCGAAAGGATCACGCCAAGACCGTATGTAGATTTGGTCCGGCCAGTGCGTGTGAATCCATCTGTAAAATTGTGGATGTTGCCGTTTGGGGAGTTGAATTAAGAGTGAGTATGCATTATTGGGCCACGCTTCACTTAGTGTTAGGTAGATTGCTGGATTTTCCGGTGTTTCTGCAACGACCGCTTGGTAAAAAAAATGTTCGTGTTCTTCATCCATCCACATTGGGCGATCACTATGTCGAATGACACAGTGGTCGCCGATTTCTCCTAACATTCCACGGCTTCCCATGGCGATCGCTTCTTGGCTAATCGCCTCGATTACGTCTTGACTAAGCGTGGTCACACTAATATCTCTTGGTTGATTAGAAAATTTGATATACGCTCCATTTAATGCGATGAGAGGGGTGGTTAGCTGTAATGCTTGGTAGGCGGCAACGGCAGCCCTTGGCGGTCTTCCTGTCGCGATGGTGACAATGTGGCCTAAACTCATTGCTTGTTGCAGTGCTGATTTTGTCGCTTCTCCAATGGTATGATCTTTTTTCAGGAGCGTACCGTCAAGATCTAATGCGATTAGCCATGGTTCCATTGTTGCATTCACACTCACTTTACGTCATCATTTGTATCCCATGGGGGATAATTTCAATAGTAACACTGGTAAACTTCATGATTTCTCCGTCCGATTGCATGATTAAATGGTTGGGAATATCAATATGCACCATTTTTGCTTTAAGGGTGGTCACGTATTGTCTCTTGCGCACATGCTGGCCGGAAAATACGAGGGGAAAAAGACGAAAAAATTGCCATTTTGATAGATTTTGCACAATACAAAGATCCAGCCAACCGTCTGAAAGATCAGCTTTGGGGCACACTTTCATGCCTCCGCCAAAATAAGGTCCATTGGTGATTGCTAATATCCATACGTTAGATAATACGCTATCGTGACCATCAATAGTAACTAATAATTTATCTGGGCGAAATTGTAATACACTTTGTAATGCACTGACGATATAGCCTATCTTACCCAACCGGTTAATCATGGGATGTTGGTTAATGTTTTGCACTACCTGACCGTCAATGCCGAGTCCTGCAGCATTGATATAAAATCGTTCATTGATTTTGACGATATCAATGAGTTTGATGGTGGGGGACTCCAACATTTTTACTATATGCATATAATCTGTTGATAAACGGAGCGCAAGAGCTAAATCATTGCCTGTACCAAAAGGAAGGATACCAATTTGCACATTGGATCCCGCGACTCCATTGATAATTTCATTGACAGTGCCATCACCACCGACGGAAACGATTCGTTCAAATCCTTCCTGAATGGCCGTGATGGCAAAATTCTCTGCATCTCCTGATTTTCTTGTTAGACGAACAGCAAAAGCGAAACTAGCACGCTCATGTAATAGGTCTTCCAATTGTGTCCATTTTCTAAAACATTTACCGCGACCCGCTGCTGGATTGACAATAAAGAGAGTATTCATTCAGTGACCCCTTAGTGTCTATATGATTAGCTGAATGCAAACTGATTGTTCAACTCCATTTTGCAAGCAGTGCGACAAATTTGTCAATCAACTTTTGTATTGAGCATTGGATTCTTATGAATTAAACTATATGTTATTCCGATTTGGAATCTTTCGTCAGTCTTTAAGAGTAGGGGGTGAGCCGTGATGTTTTACTTAGATGTACGACTAACTACGTTAACAGAAAAATCCGGCTGAGGATGTAAAATAGGTCCGGCGGACCTAAAGGAAGTGCTTTCTTACTTGCCGAAAACAGAACCTCACCCTGATTTAATTGTAGGGCTGGATACTTCTGATGATGCAGGTGTGTATCGTATCAGTGACGAAATGGCGTTAGTGCAATCAGTCGATTATTTTACTCCGATTGTGGATAATCCGTATGATTTCGGAAGAATTGCGGCGGCCAATGCGCTGAGTGACATTTATGCTATGGGGGGTACCCCTATTACTGTCATGAATTTGGTAGGTTTTCCTATTTATAAGCTGGATCGCAAGATTCTTGCGGAAATCTTACGTGGGGGCGCACAAAAAGTTCAAGAAGCTGGAGCAACGTTAATCGGGGGGCATTCTATCGATGACGTTGATCCGAAATTCGGTATGGCAGTGACTGGTGTGATCCATCCGCAAAAAGTTTGGGCAAATTCAACAGCCAAACCAGGTGATGCCTTGATACTAACGAAGCCCATTGGTATGGGGATTACATCAAAAGCGATTAAAGAAGGGGTTGCAACCCCTGAGGAAATCGCGGAGGCAGTCAAATGGATGGCGATGTTAAATAAATATGCCGCAGATGTAGCACATCGTTATCCGGTCAGTGCAGTGACTGACGTAACAGGATTTGGTTTGTTGGGACATGCGTTAGAAATGGTGCAGGGTGCAGGCGTGGGTTTGGAACTATACGCATCCCGAGTGCCCGTGCTAGACGGCACAAGACGTCATGCAGAATCAGGTTTAATTCCCTCTGGGAGTAAAAGAAATATGGCTTTTGTAAAAGACCACATAGATTTTGAACCGACTCTCGATGACCTCACACGATCGATTTTTGCTGATGCGGTGACATCTGGTGGACTTTTGGTGGCGTTACCTGAAGTTTATGCTACTGAATTTTTACACGAAGTTCGTCAAGCGGGAATGGAGAAAAGTGAGTGGATCGGGAAATTTACTGAAACATCGCCAAATCGGATTAAAGTATGGCAAGTAAAGTGTTGAAGATAATGGCAGTCTGAATTCGTGACAATTCAGACTGCCATTTTTCATAGACTTAGTTTATAATTCAATTAACTATCATGAAAAATCAAAATGAATATTTGTAAGGGGGATACTTATGAGTGAAAGTCAAGTCAAACACTTAGAAAATTGTATTACAGTACTAGATGAGGCAATGCAGTTACGGCACACCGGTAAATTTGTCGATGACTTAAAAGATACGAGTGAAACATTAGAAAAAATCACGGTTGGAGTGGAAGAATTAAGTGCTTCTGCGCATGAAGTGGCAAATAGCGCTGTGAGTGTGGCGGAAATGTCAGATTCCACAAGACAACATGCTGAACGTAGTAGCCATGAAATTGAGCAGGCATTGACAGTCATGTTGCGCGTGACTGATTCGATGAAGGTAATGAATCAGCACTTTAATGACTTTGAAAAAAGGATCAAGGAAACGACAGCGTTGGTGGAGTCAATTAAAGAAATTGCTGATCAAACTAACCTTTTGGCTTTAAATGCTTCGATTGAAGCCGCACGCGCGGGGGATGCCGGCAGAGGCTTTGCGGTAGTGGCTCAGGAGGTCAGACGATTAGCAGAGAGCACGAAAAAGGCGTTATCTGATATTGTGATCAGCACTGATCATTTAAGTCAATCGATGGGCGTGGTCAGTAAACAGCGCGTGGAGATCAGTGCTGAGTTGACTTCAGGTGCACAGGGTTCAGAAGTGGCAATGTCACTCGTCAAACAAATTTTGGACAGCGTGGCGCATATTTCAGGAGAGACCAGTCAACTCGCCGCAGTGGCCCAAGAACAGGCAGCAACGACTAGGGATGTGTCAAGCAGTGTGGAGAGAACCAATGACCATTTGAAATTGCTAGAACGTAATGCAGAGACCATTGGCTCAGAAATCTCTTCGACCTCTGATTCTGTCAATACCATGCGCCTTGAGATGGTGGAGGAGATAGGCGTTGATCATTTACCTTCAAGCGTGTTATTTCACACTTTAAAACAGGATCATGAATTATGGACGTGGCGAGTCTATAATGCATTGTACGGTTTTTCGAAATTAAACGAACGTGAAGTGTCGGATGCGGCAAGTTGTCGATTAGGAAAATGGTATAGTGCACACAAGGATTCATTAAATTGCACTGGTGATATCTGTATTAATTTTGAAAAGGCGCATCAAGATGTGCATCGTCTAGCTAAAGAAATTGCACAGGCGCTTGCCCGTAATGATCGTAATGTAGGTATTCGGTTAGCAGGGTCGCTAGATAACGCCAGTACGCTTGTGATTGAACAGTTACGTCAGTTACTACAATTGTAATCACGTATCGTAAATTAGATCGATAAGGCAGGCCATTTGCTTGCCTTACTACGCGAGTGTAATGAAGCTGATAAATTTTTTTGCTTTTGTCCTTGATTAAAAGCGGCAAAGATGATATTATTTCAAAGTCACCGAAACGAACGATTGTAATGGGTGTTATCAATGTGATATATTAGGGGATATAGCTCAGTTGGTAGAGCACCTGCTTTGCACGCAGGGGGTCAGCGGTTCGAATCCGCTTATCTCCACCAGTAAACACATTCCTCGATAGCTCAGCGGTAGAGCATTCGGCTGTTAACCGAAGGGTCGTAGGTTCGAATCCTACTCGGGGAGCCATATGGAGTGATGGCCGAGTAGGTCGAAGGCGCTCGATTGCTAATCGAGTATACGTTCATAAGACGTATCGAGGGTTCGAATCCCTCTCACTCCGCCACGTGTGACCTCGTGCGTGCCAATTAATTGGCTTGCACGGGGTTTTTTGATCTTCATCTCTTCATCAGGGTGGCAACACGGGTACTCTCGTCCCTTGATAGGGGTGGGAGTTTTTTATTGACATGAGGAGGTATTTTAATGGGAACGTATGAACCTAGTAAATTTGAAACTAAATGGAGAACATATTGGGATCGCGAACAGTTACATAAAGTAGATCATCATTCGGGGAAACCGAAGTATTATTGTTTGGATATGTTTCCTTATCCATCTGGATCTGGGTTGCATGTGGGACATTGGCGGGGATATGTGTTATCTGATGTTTTTTCCCGTTATAAAAAATTGAATGGGTATGAAGTATTGCATCCGATGGGATGGGATGCATTTGGGTTGCCAGCAGAAAATGACGCGATTAAAAAAGGCATTCAACCAGCAATTGGTACTGCACGTAATATTGCTAATTTCAAGAAGCAACTAAAAGAAATGGGAGCAATGTTTGATTGGGATCGTGAAATCAACACGAGTGAACCGCAATATTACAAGTGGACGCAGTGGATTTTTGTGCAACTGTATAAAATGGGTCTCGCTTATCGCAAGGAAATGCCAATTAACTGGTGTCCTAGCTGTAAAACAGGTCTGGCTAATGAAGAAGTGGTAGATGGTGCTTGTGAGCGTTGCGGAACTCCTGTCACCAAAAAGAATATGACGCAATGGATGCTTCGTATTACCGCTTATGCAGAGCGTTTGTTAAATGATTTGGATCTACTTGATTGGCCAGAAAAAGTGAAGAAAATGCAAGCAAATTGGATTGGTCGTAGTGAAGGAGCTAAGATTCGTTTTGTCGTGGATGGGCACATGAGTGATGGTGCTTTACCGCTTGCTATTGAAGTGTTCACCACAAGACCAGACACGCTTTATGGTGCGACTTATATGGTACTTGCACCGGAGCATCCATTGGTGCAACAAATCACCACTTCTGAGGCGCAGAGTGAGGTGGCGGCTTATGTGGCACAGACGCTTGCAAAGTCGGCGCTCTCCAGACAAATTGACGATAAAGAAAAAACAGGTGTATTTACGGGGGCCTACGCGATCAATCCGATTAATCAGGCGCGCATCCCAGTTTGGATAGCTGATTATGTGTTGATGGATTATGGTACTGGTGCCATTATGGCCGTTCCTGGACATGACGAGCGGGATTTTGAATTTGCTACGACATTTCATCTGCCGATCAAACGTGTCGTGGCACCATCTGTGAAAAATGCTGCAGATGCTTTGCCAGAAGCGTACACAGAATACGGAGTGATAGTGAATTCAGGAGATTTTTCAGGGTTAGATGTGGACAATGCGAAAAAGGCCATGATTTCTTACCTTGAACAACATGAATTGGGTCAATTGACTGTTACGTATAAATTGCGTGATTGGGTGTTTGCTAGACAGCGTTATTGGGGAGAGCCGATTCCCCTAGTGCACTGTGACCATTGTGGCATTGTACCGGTAAAAGAAGAAGATCTACCTGTGCTTTTGCCAGAAGTCGAGCGGTATGAGCCGACAGGGACGGGAGAATCACCTTTGGCGGCGATCACTTCATTTGTGCAAACGAGTTGCCCCGAATGCGGTCAACCTGCGCGTCGTGAAACAGACACGATGCCACAATGGGCAGGATCCTGCTGGTATTTTATGCGTTTTGCTGATCCTCAGAATGACCAAGCAGCTTTTTCGCCGGAAAGCATTAATTATTGGTTGCCTGTGGATATGTACATTGGAGGTGTAGAACACGCGGTACTTCACTTACTGTATTCGCGATTTTTTACGAAGGTCTTATATGATCGCGGTGTGATTCCATTTGATGAACCGTTTACGCGCCTTTTTAATCAGGGCATGCTTACATTAAATGGGGCGAAAATGTCTAAATCAAAAGGTAATGTAGTCAGTCCAGAGGAACTTATTGAAAAATATGGGACAGATACGTTGAGATTGTACGAACTTTTTGTGGGACCTCCGGAAATTGACGCGGAGTGGAATCCGCGAGCGATTGAAGGTGTGTACCGCTTTTTGGGTCGTGTCTATCGATTGGTGGAGGATAATCGTGTGCATGCTCCCGTGTATGCCACGGAAGTACTGTTGAAGCTTCGCCATCGTTTTGTGAAACAAGTGTCGGAGCGCATCGAATCATTTCGTTATAACACGGTCATCAGCGCATTTATGGAATATGTTACGAATTTGCAAAATGTGAATGAGCCGATTGATAAAGGGACGCTTGACGTCTTCACTGTGTGTTTGGCACCAGTCGCCCCGCACTTGGCGGAGGAGTTGTGGCATGAGTTGGGGCACGAATCATCGGTAATGCTTGCACATTGGCCCACTGTGGATGAACAGTACCTTGTGGATGATGAGGTAGTCATTGTGGTACAGGTGAATGGAAAAGTGAGAGATCGCATTCAAGTGGCTAGAGGTGCGACAGAACATGATGTGGTAGCGGTGGCATTAAAAGCAACATCCGTACAGTCATCGCTAGAAGGAAAGATAGTAAGTAAGAAAATCTATGTTCAAGATAAGATTCTAAATTTCGTGGTTCGGTAATTGACTGCGTGATAGGCACCTGTCACATGGGCGCTGCGTATACTTGCAGCATGGTATGAAAAGGTAAGGAGGCCGCCCATGTTTTACGCTGTCGCTCCTTTTCGATCGCCGATCAAAGGGGTTTTTAGCAGAACACAAGTAATGAGTTCTGCACTAGCACCTGTGGTGGAACGCGTCGTCACCATAGAAGAATTGTTGATGCCTATTCATCAACTGATTGGTCTGCATGAAGTAAAAGCATTGGTAGAAGAACTGTATGCTTTTTATATGGTCAGTGAATGGCGAAAGTCATATCAATTGCGTGCAGAGATACCGATGTATCACATGATCTTTCATGGACCCCCTGGCACAGGAAAAACAACAGTAGCTAGACTGCTAGGTGATGTTTTTCTGAAACTTGGCATGTTGTCAAACGGTCATGTATTTGAAGTAGAACGGGCAGATCTAGTGGGTGAATATATCGGTCATACTGCACAAAAAACACGATCAGCCATTGAGAAGGCCAAAGGTGGTATTTTATTTATTGATGAGGCCTATGCGCTTGCACGTGGTGGAGATAATGACTTTGGGCGAGAAGCGATCGATACATTGGTTAAGGGAATGGAAGAATTTAAGCGGGAATTAGTGGTAATTCTTGCGGGATATCAAATGGAAATGATGTATTTTTTGTCATTAAATCCAGGATTATCTTCGAGGTTTCCTGTACAAATTGAATTTCCACCATTTCGCGAGAATGAGTTAATTGAACTAGCGATGCAAATGGCGAAAGACCGTGATTATAAGTTTAGTCCTGACGGGCTTCAAGCGTTGCGTAGTCGCCTGCGTGTACAGATGCATGCAATTGATTTTGGCAATGGTAGAGCCGTTCGCAATTTGTTGGAAAAGGCTATTCGCAAGCAAGCGCGACGGATCATTCATGAAAATTTGTTTGATAGGGAACGGTTAATTACACTTAAAGCGTTGGATTTTAATTAAGGGGTGATTAGGCTGAAGGAAATTCGTGATGCTTCGGCCATTACAGAGAAAGCGTTGTTGGTTCATGTTCACACTTCTCGGGATTCCATGGAAAAACGCGTTCAGAGTGTCATGGAGCTTAGAGATTTAGTCTCTGCAGCGGGGGCAACGGTGGCGGCGCAAGTGACTCAAGTAATCGATCAGCCTCATTCTGCTACTTATGTAGGTCTTGGCAAGGTGCAAGAAATTAAAGCTGACGCGCTTGCCTTTTCTGTAGATCTGATTGTCTTTAGTGTGGATTTAAGCGGCAGTCAGGCACGAAATTTAGCACTTGAGTCGAAACTGCCAGTGGTCGATCGAACGCAGGTGATTTTGGATATTTTTGCTAGGCGTGCACTTAGCTTCGAAGGCAAGTCACAAGTGAAGTTGGCGCAGTTGTTATATTTACTGCCACGTCTTAGTGGGCAAGGGATCCATCTCTCAAGATTAGGTGGGGGTATTGGCACACGTGGACCTGGTGAAACCAAACTAGAAATGGATCGACGGCGAATTCGAACAGAGATTTCAAATTTACGTAAGGTTGTCGATGAAGAAGTGAACCGGCGCAGAATAACCAGAAGACGTCGTAGTCGCCAAGGCGTCTATGCCGTCAGTATTGTTGGTTATACCAATGCTGGTAAGACAACGCTCCTTTCTAGTTTGACGAAGCGTTACGGAGATAGCAGCATGAAGGCAGGCCAAAACCGCATTTTTGACACACTTGACCCCACAGCGCGTAGGGTCAAGTGGGGTGGACGAAATTTTGTGGTGACTGATACTGTCGGATTTATTCGCAATTTGCCCCATCATTTGGTGACTGCCTTTCGGTCTTCTTTGGAGGCGGTGGAGGACGCTGATGTGATCATTCATGTCGTGGATGCTACTTCTTCATTTATGCAAGAGGAAATGGCGACAGTTTACAACGTGCTTGAGCAATCGCTTCACATTAGCGCACCAGTGGTTACCTTTTTTAATAAAGTGGATCAAGTAAACGACTTCATGATGCAGGGTGATATTAATGCTGCTGCATGGTTGGCAGGATCGGCGATGGATGAAGAAGCGCTCATTCGTTTGATGGGTAAAATTGACGAATTGGTGGGTCGTAAAGTGATCTTGCACTTGCGGATTCCATTTGATCGTTCAGATCTTATTGCTGATCTGAATCAAAAGGGGAAAATGAACAACATTCAGGAAGATGGACAAGTTTTCGAGGTAGAAGCGGAGGTTGACGAGCGGGAAGCATGGTTATTTACTCCTTTTGCAGGGGGATAATGCTTCCTTTGGCGGATATGATGATGAAACGTATTGAAGAAGAGGAATGGCGATTAACAGAACAAATTGATCATCAGTTACAAGATCAATACCAACAAATTGACCGTACGGTGGCACGAAATCAGGAGAAGGTATTATCTGCTTTTTGGGAAGCGGGTCTGGTGGATAATCAACTTTGGGGATCGACTGGGTATGGATATGGGGACCGTGGCCGTGATCAACTGGAGTTGATTTATGCCAAGACGTTTGCGACTGAGGCGGCGCTGGTGAGGCCTCATCTGGTCTCAGGAACGCATGCCTTAAAGGTAGCGTTCTTTGGTTTATTGCGCCCGGGTAACACGTTGCTATATGCGACTGGAGAGCCTTACGATACTTTGCAAACAGTGATTGGTGCCACTGTCAACGCGGCAGGCTCATTGCGTGAATTTGGCATTGATTATAAGGAAGTGGATTTGCGTACAGATGGTGGCATTGATATTGAACGTGTGATCGCAGCAGTTGATCATTCTGTGCGTGTTATTGCCATTCAACGCTCTCCTGGGTATGCATGGCGCAGAGCCTTATCTGTTCACGAGATTGGGGTTGCTATTCATGCAATTAAAAATGCACATCCGCATGTGATGATCGTCATCGATAACTGTTATGGCGAGTTTACTGATCAAGACGAGCCTTCCGCTTATGGGGCAGATTTAGTCGTTGGTTCACTGATTAAAAACCCAGGTGGTGGGTTAGCTCCCACAGGAGGTTATCTTGTCGGTAGTAAAAAAGCGGTTGAACTTGCTGCTTATCATTTGACCGCCCCGGGTATTGGTGGGGAAAGTGGTTCGTATGAAAACTATCGGCTGTTTTTTCAAGGTTTATTTTTAGCGCCACATGTAGTAGGACAAGCATTAAAAGGCAACTTGTTTGCTAGCGAGTTTTTGGGACGAATGGGATTTACTTGTGATCCTGTGACTTCTCAAAATGTAAGGGATATTGTCCTAAAGATTCATTTGGGAAGCAAAGAGCGGTTGATTGCTTTTTGCCAAGCAATTCAAGCTTCCTCACCTGTTGATGCACACGCCATACCTGAGCCATGGCAGATGCCAGGGTATCAAGATCCTGTCATTATGGCGGCAGGGACATTTGTTCAAGGTGCTTCAATTGAGCTCAGTGCGGACGGGCCAATACGTCCTCCTTATGTGGCATACATGCAGGGTGGATTGACGCTGGAACATGTGAAAATCGCGATGATCCATGTGATGCGTAAACTAAAAACAGTCATTTGATATGACACGTCACGTCTAACTTTCTTACTTTTTGTTGACATCATTCTTACACGAGCATACAATTTAACTGCCATCCAGGCGATGCGAGGAGGGAACCCCGTGGATGATGTGATGCGCAGGAATTTACCTCTATTTCCGATTGGCATTGTTCAACGATTGACGGATTTAACAGCGAGACAGATTCGCTATTATGAGCAACATGAATTGATTCACCCCCAGCGTACAGAAGGAAATCAACGATTGTTCTCTTTTCGGGATGTTGAGTCGTTACTTGAGATAAAGAATTTAATCGATAAAGGACTTAATATTGCAGGCATTAAGACAGTGATTAATCAAGTAAAAAACGAGAATGAATACAATCATTCAGACGATGAAGGTGCAACGGGATTGGGGAAGAAACACACTGAGATGACTGATGTCGAATTGCATCAGTTTTTATTGCAGGAATTAGTGACGAAAGCCGGATATCGAGGCAATGCTGTGTCTACTATTCAGGGTGAGTTATCTCGTTTTTTTAAGCAAGGAAGATAATGTGAATTTCAAAATGCAGGAAAGGGGAATCGCTGATGAGGAACCATTTTACCCCAGAAGATATCATTCGCTTGGCCAAAGAAGAAGATGTGCGCTTTCTGCGTCTTCAATTCACTGATTTACTTGGCGTTATAAAAAATGTAGAAGTGCCAATTAGCCAACTGCAAAAAGTACTGCAAAGGAAAATCATGTTTGATGGTTCGTCAATTGAAGGTTTTGTGCGGATAGAAGAGTCAGATATGTTGCTATATCCTGATTTATCGACGTGGTTAATCTTTCCTTGGCACAATGGGGAGGGCAAAGTCGCACGACTGATTTGTGATATTCACATGCCTGATGGCACGCCTTTTGCAGGTGATCCCCGAGGAATTTTAAAAAGAGCTTTGGACTCAGCGAAAGCGTTAGGATTTTCCACAATGAATGTGGGTCCAGAACCTGAATTTTTCCTGTTTAAGTTGGATGAACATGGGAATCCAACCACGGAGATGAACGATCAAGGTGGATATTTTGACTTGGCACCAGTGGATTTAGGGGAAAACTGTCGCCGTGAGATTGTGCTTACACTAGAATCAATGGGGTTTGAGATTGAAGGTTCTCACCACGAGGTGGCACCAGGTCAACATGAAATTGATTTTAAATATGCCAATGCATTAGAAGCGGCAGATAATATTATGACATTTAAGTTGGTCGTCAAGACAGTGGCTCGTCAATTCGGTCTTCATGCCACATTTATGCCTAAACCAGTGTTTGGAATCAATGGTTCTGGGATGCATTGTCATTTATCGCTTTTTAATGAAAAAGGAAATTCTTTTTATGATGAGCAAGATGAGTTGGGGTTAAGCGATGTGGCTAAGCACTATTTATCAGGCATTTTAGCGCACGCGCGCGGATTTACTGCAATCACTAATCCTCTAATTAACTCTTACAAGAGACTGGTTCCTGGTTATGAAGCGCCAATTTATATCGCGTGGTCCGCTAAAAATCGCAGTCCACTCGTTCGTGTCCCAGGATCTCGCGGTCTGTCCACTCGAATTGAGGTAAGAAGCCCTGACCCTGCGGCGAATCCTTATCTAGCCTTGGCGGTGATGCTGCAGGCGGGATTGGATGGAGTACGCCGTAAATTACCACTTCCTCAACCCGTCAATCGCAATATATACATCATGAATGAAATGGAGCGTGTGCGTGCAGGTATTTTAAGTCTTCCTGAAAGCTTAAAATCTGCGCTTGAAGAACTGGCAAATGATGAAGTTATTCGTGATGCGCTCGGTGAACATGCATATACGTTTTTTTATGAGGCAAAGATGATTGAGTGGGACATGTTTCGAACGACTGTTCACCAGTGGGAAACGGAACAATACTTAACGATGTATTGAGCCTCACATAATTCTCCATAGGCCGATTACCTTACCAAGGATCGTAACGTGTTCAAAAAAAAGCGGCTGCATACTTTGATTCTCGGGTTGTAGCCGAATCGTGTTCTTGTCTCGGTAAAAGCGCTTGATAGTGGCTTCGTCGTCGTCTGTCATC
>DAIELO010000029.1 GCA_027341705.1 Caryophanales bacterium | reverse complement strand
TTTGTCTATACCTACTTAGGCATCGCCGTCTTTGTGGGTTATTTATTATTTGATGTCAATCGATTGACGCGTTACGGCGTTACTGCAGAACAGGTGCCGATGGTGGTCCTTAAATTGTACTTGGATTTTGTTAACCTGTTCCTGTTCATACTTCGGTTATTTGGGCTTAACGTCAGAACGAGAAATTAGTCACAATTTTAGTATCAGTCAGGAACGGTTGGCATGGCAAAAAAAGCGTTGTATTTTGAAGTAGCTAAGAAAATAGAAAATTCAATATTGCGTGGGGAGTGGGTATCGGGGCAGAAATTACCTTCGATCCTAGAACTTGCCACGCGATTTTCAGTTTCTAAGGCAGTAATGCGCGAAGCGTGCAGTTTAATGGTGGGTACAGGTATTCTGGAATTGCGTCATGGGGATGGTACGTATGTAAAAACGTTGACACTTGATGCAATTATGCCACCCATTCAAGCTGCGTTGCTATTAGGAGGTTCTGAGCTTTACTCATTGCTTGAAGTGGGGTTATGGCTAGAGCGTGGAGTAGTAGGAGTGGCTTCCGTCCGTCGCAGTGACAAACAGGTTCGCGAATTGGCTGAATATCTTTTTTTGATGGAGACAGGCAGTGAATCATTCACTTCGCTTATTATGGCCGAGCGTCAATTTCATGGGGTACTTGCTGAGGCTTCTGGCAATTCTATAGCAATCAACCTATTGAGAACTTTTTACCCCTTGTTGGCTAGTTCGCTGCAACTTTTTTCGGAAAACAAAGACGTGACAGAACTGATTATCACTGTTCATCGTTCTCTTTATGACAGCATTGTTCAACATGACGGGAATGCGGCTGAACGTCAAATCATCGTGTATCGTCGTGCGCTACAGGAACGTGTGTTACAAAAGAGAGCGCAATCAGCTAGTGAGTCCATGTTTTGATTGGTGTATTTCAGGGGGGGAGAGTTTGGAAAATCAAAAATCCATTTTTGTGATCGATGATGATGAAAGTGTACGTACTATAATGGAACGATATTTGACTAGAGAGGGCTATGTGGTTCGCAGTTTTGCTGCTGCGGAACCATCTATCCAAGCGATGAAGCAAATTTTTCCGGACATGCTGATTCTTGATATCATGTTACCTGGCATGAGCGGTTATGATCTGTGTAAGTGGATCAGGATTCGTAGTGCACTACCTATTATTATGGTTTCCGCAAGGGACGAAGAAGTAGATAGAATTTTGGGGCTCGAACTGGGTTCGGACGATTACCTCTCAAAACCTTTTTCTCCTCGCGAATTGGTAGCTCGGGTACGTACTGTTTTTCGACGTATTCATAGTCCTTATTTGGGGGTAGAAAATGATTTAGAGAGCCTTATTCATTACCCTGATTGTGCGGATTTGGTTCTGCGAGAAGAAGAACGAAGGATCATGTGCCACAATATTGAGGTGGGGTTAACAGCGAAAGAATTCGAGTTACTTGCCTTCTTAATTAAGCATAAGAGTAAGGCGTTTACTCGTGAACAATTACTATCTCAAGTGTGGGGTTATGAATTTATTGGTGATGAGCGAGCGATTGATGATTTGATCAAACGATTGCGTAAAAAAATCAGTTCGGTGAATTCTAGTTCAGAAATTGTAACAGTACGGGGGTTTGGTTATAAATTGGAAGGGTGATGTGTTTGAGGTGACCGCATGCGTGTGTCCATAGCTTTTAGGGTGGTTGCAGTGTATCTTATCATGAGTGTAATCACATTAGGTCTTGCTGGAATTTTAACAAATCAGGCCATCAGGGGCTATGTAATGAATTCAACACGAAACACACTGCTAGAAGATTCTCACGAAATTATATCTAAATTTAAAGAGTATAGTAATTATTACCTTCATCATGAAAATAATTTGAATTTATCCGAATTAACAGTGGCTGCACAAAATGTGAATAACGAATATGTCATTGTGGATACATATGGTCAAATACTTTGGGGCACTTTTAGCGCAAAAGATTTTTTCCTTTTAAACAAAATTCAGATTACACTGAATAAGGTAGTTGATGGTCATATAGAGTCTGGTGTCTATCCTGCCGTCAATCCAGTATATGAGTATGTTGCGGTCCCATTTATTTTTTCAACATCAGAATCAATACCTGCATTGCGGGCAGGAATGCCAAAGATATTTGAATTACCAAGCAATGGGGCATCTCATTCCGATATGAAAGTGATCATCTTCTTTGCTCGTCTTTCTGACTTGCAACGAATTACCATGCAGATTTGGTTGGCAGTATCTCAAGGTTTAATCTTTGCGAGTATTATTTCCATGTTGCTAGGTGTGCTCTTAACAAGGCGTATAATGAAGTCAATTAATGTAGTTAAAAACGCAATGGAACGTGTCAGAAAACGTGATTTTTCAGTAATTCCTGAGCTAAAACGTCGAGATGAGTGGGGTGATTTTGTCAATGCTTTTGCCGCAATGGTACAATCACTGCGCGCGTTTGACGAAGGGCAGAAACGATTTCTTCAGAATGCATCTCATGAATTAAAGACTCCATTGATGGCTATTCGTGGTTATGCCGAAGGGCTTCGTGATGGTGTTTTTGATGAAAGTGAGACATATCATGCGCTCGATATTGTTGCACAAGAAAGTGTTCGACTAAAAAAAATAGTCGATGATTTAATATACCTGTCCAAGTTAGAAACATTGGATGAAGTCTATAACTTTATCCAATTTGACATTGTTTTGGTCATATACCAAATAATTGAACGCATCTATCCATTGGCAAAGGAAAAAGGGATACGAATTTTGCCTGATGTGGCTGAGCAAGTAGTATTAGTACGTGTGGACCGGGATAAAATTGTACAGGCGTTGTTAAACCTTGCAGCTAACGCCATACGTCATGCAAAAAAGCAAATTTATATAAGACTTCAGGAAAATGAGTGGGTCACACTGATTGTTGAAGATGATGGTGATGGCTTTCATGGAGATGACTTAGATCGAGTGTTTGAACGTTTTTTTCATGGTTCAAAAGGCGAGACTGGATTAGGGCTTTCAATTGCGAAAGCCATTGTCGAGAAGCATCAGGGGCACATTTATGCAGAAAACATTGAAGGTGGAGGGGCGAGATTCATCATCCGATTACCCTTTTTAGGGAAAATCGGATCATCTGTGGAAGGTGGGGATGCACATGAATAATGATCGCGCTGCAATGAGAGCCTACTATTTTAGGCTGCTAGAAGTGGTGGCTATTATTGTTTTGATGTTTTTATTTTTCTTTGCAGTTGCTAAAGTTATGTACTATATCTTACCTTTTATAGTCGGATTTGTAATTTCGATAGTATTGCTTCCTTTTGTTAAATGGTTAGAGAAAAAAGGTTTGTCTAGAAGCGCTTCTATCGTGCTCGCGGAGGTTACCGTGATCGGCGGATTAGTTGCCGTGATCATATTTCTTGCGGTTCGTGGAACTGAGGAAGCGGTTAACCTTGGCGCTGTATTACCCCATTATTTTCTCAAATGGAGAGTACTTGCGGAAGGTACAATCCAACAGGGGATGTCTGCATACGCACACTTACCGTCAAAAATGATATCAGCAGTACAAGGCACCACAAATTCAGCAGTAGATCAGGTGAGGCTTTTTGTGGTCGGTCTATTGACTGGTGTGTTTACCGATGTTGCATTATTACCAGGTTTTATTGTTGTATTGGTGATCTCCGTCATATCGAGCTATTTTATTATGGCAGAAAGAGATTCACTACTTGCGTTTACTCGTCGATTATTGCCTCCTGGATGGGCACCGAAACTACGCATTGTAGTGACTGATGTGGGGCGTGCACTCTCTGGATTGATTCGTGCGCAATTGGTTCTGATCGTGGTGACCGTTGTTGTCGGAATTGTTGGATTGGCCATCATGCGCATCGGGTATTCCCTTATTATGGGTACTGCCATTGGTTTAACTGGTTGGGTGCCTATTGTCGGTTCTGGGCTTATTACATTTCCTTGGGCGCTGGGTGCTTTGGTGATGGGGAATTACATATTGGCAATTAAAATACTTTTGCTACAGGCGATCGCTTCAATGATCAGACACATCATTGAACCTAAATTGTTAGCTTCTAATATGGGATTAGGCACCTTTCCGACATTGATTGGCATGTACATTGGCCTAGCTAGTATGGGAATTCTAGGATTGTTGTTTGGTCCGATGATGATTATTGCATTACGTTCGTTAATGCGGGCCGATATATTTTCTGATATTCTGCCAGTACGAAACATAAAGGAGTCAAAAGAGGACTTGTAAAACGGAGATGTTGGGATGATCACGGGAAGTGATTGCTGGAAAATTAAAAGTTTCAAGTATGATGGCAAGATTCATCGTACGTGGACATGTGCTTTGCCGTTAAAGTCGATGTCGATCAATCGTGATGAATTTAACCCTGATTTCATGATGACAATTCCTGCACACTCTACCGTCCTGGAGGCAAATGGGAAGGAATGGTCAAGTCCCTATGACGTGGTGGCTTGTTTCTATGAAGGGAAACATTATCAAGTAATGGTGTTACGAAAAGACAATGACAATGAATATTATTGCAACAGTTGTACGATTGCTAAAATTAGTGAACAAGATAAAACTGTCAGTTTTATCGATATGGATCTGGATTTGCTCGTTGATAAAATGCGTAAATTACGCGTTGTTGATCAACGTGAATTTGAGGTAAATTCACATATTTATCATTACCCAGAAGAGCTAAAAATGAACGTAAAATCAGATTTATCTGAATTGAAACGACAGGTGCGCATGCAAAAAGGGATTTTTTCTAACCAGTACACATTTTCCGCTGAACATCTGAATGACAATTAATAGATAAGCAGATGGCGGGTCAAAGTGGCTTTTTCATTCTTTGACCCACGAGCGTGCGTTGTACACTCTTAATCCGTGTGATGCGGGGCATATTCAATTGATTCAACACTTTTGTCTACGGGATCAGTGTTCATCCATTGTTTGGCGCGCCCTAAAATCTCCAAAAGGGCTTTGGAGTCCGCCTCTAATTGTGCTGGTGTAGTAATGGCCGAACCTATTTCATTCCTTTGTAAACGGTACAGTTTTTCTTGCATTTCATGATAACGTCGTTCAAAGTCCCGTAATCCACGAATTAGTAGATCAAAGGTCAGTTCCTTGTCTCCAGCAAATGCAATCGCAGTTCTATTAGGTCTGCGGTGCCGCTTGATCTCGAGTGCTTTTCTGCGTATTGACTTCGCATCTTTTACTGCATCATCATAGTGCCTGCGTACGACTCCGTTCCATCGATAACCACACGCTGCTGCAGTCCGCCCTAGTAAATTGGCAGCTTCTTCAAATGCTACGAGTTGTGTGCTACCTTCGCGAATGTGTTGTAGTACGAGTTCTGCTAAAGTTACATCATCTTCGGGCGTCCACGCGTCAGACCGAGAAGCCCACCGTTCCATCAACTCCATGCTGTACTCCCTCCAAGCATTGATACTCTCTTTATGTCCGAAAAATGGAAGAAAGATACATACATTTATCTTCTCATTTTCAAGGTATGTTTATAGAAGAGAGTAGTGCATAGGAAGAAGGAAGTAGAATGACTATTCCGTAATGTCCTGAAAATCCACTACTAATAAATTATCTACTTTTTGTATAAGTTTAGTGTAGACCTTCTGATGTTCAGGGTGCGGGATATAAGCATCGAGACTGGATTGATCAATGAATGTCGAAGTGATTCCAGCACCGTAACCTTGATTGCGAGTAGATAAGTTGTGACCAATTTTATAACTGACAATACCAGGAATCTTGTTTTTTAGTTCGGATAATTCGTGGAGCAGCTCATTCACTTCTTCTATTTGTACATCTTCTTTCCACTTAAATAGCACAATATGTTCAATCATATGACACCTCTTTTCTCAAGTATAATCGAAGTACATATAAAAAGAGAAGGTGGTGTGCGCTGACTTTATCAATATGATACACTTACCATAAAACAACAACAGTTGCGGAGGGGTATTTATGGTTGGAGAAGCAGTATTGGCCTATGTGTCGGATCAGATGTTTGCGGTTGATTTGCGTGAGACTGCTGCAAAGACGGAAATCACATTGTCGTTTGCATCCAGCAGTAACGATTTTAAGGAGCGGCTGAATCAAGTTCATCCCGCACTTGTGATTCTGGATTTAATAGCCGCAGGTGCTGAACTTGAATGGATGATCAAGGAATGTCAGTCGCTGAACTGTAAAGTGATTGCGTATGGGCCGCACTCACAAGCAGAATTGCTCAATAAAGCGAAGTCGTTAGGCTGTGATGAAGTGTACACGAATTCATGGTTTAAGCAAAACCCTGATGAAGTACTAAAATCATGGCTTGTACTAAATGAATAGTTAACTAGATTGTAGCGTTTTTGCGGTGAGAAAGAAGGAAATAGCATTGGATTATACAAATCGAGAGCAAGCAATGCAATTATTAATGGAATACACTAAAAATCCAAATTTACTTAAACACGCTTTTGCTGTGGAAGCATCAATGAGGGCTTACGCACCACGTTTTGAGGCAGACCCCGATGAGTGGGGTGTTGTGGGATTATTACATGATTTTGATTACGAACAGTATCCCACGCCAGAAGAGCACACGATTGTGGGTGCGCGCATTTTACGTGATAAAGGGTATCCGGAACATATGGTCTACGCGATTTCAGCTCATGCTGATTATAATGGACTGAAACGTGAACGACCAATGGAACGCGTGTTGTTTGCGTGTGATGAACTAAGTGGTTTTGTGACAGCAGTAGCTTTGGTGCGTCCGAGTAAAAGTGTGTTTGATGTGGACGTGAAGAGTGTCAAGAAAAAGCTGAAAGACAAGGCATTCGCGCGTGGTGTGAATAGGGAAGAGGTATATAAGGGTGCGGAGGAGTTGGGGGTTCCGCTGGATGAGCACATTGAGTTTGTGATTAATGCGCTCAAACCTGTTGCTGATGTACTAGAAATAAGCGGTTCGGAGTGAGAGACCATTGCGGCTGCATATTTTGCACACCAATGATGTTCATAGTGCTTTTGATGGCTTTGCCAGAATCGCATACAAATTAAAAATGCTTCGCGAAAAGTGGATTGCAAGAGGGGAATCAGTTTTCTCTTTTGACCTCGGTGATCATGCAGATTTATCTAACCCCCTCAGTTTAGCTACAAACGGACGTATTAATGCGGATATTTTGGGCTCTCTACCGTACGATGGTTGGGTGCTTGGGAATAATGAAACGGTGACAATTGATCAGCATGTCTGGACTGATTTGACACAGCGCATTCGCGCACCTTTGTATTGTTCGAACTTGCACTTTCCCGGGTCAGAGAAGAATTTGACTGGCGGATTCATCTATCAATTAGGCAAACTTAAAATTGGCGTGTTTGGCGTTACTGTACGCTATGAAAAACTGTTTGATAATTTGGGAATCGTTGCCGATGATCCTGTGTCGGTCGCATGGCAAGTGGCACAAGATATGCGCAAACAAGGTGCTCAGTTAGTGTTTTTGCTTTCCCATTTGGGGTTGCATGTGGATGAAAAATTAGCACAAGACGGATTGCCTGTGAACTTGATTGTTGGTTCGCATACGCATCAGTATCTTGAGCATGGGCTTCACGTTGGTAAGACGTTGATTGTTCAGGCGGGCAAACATGCACATGCGCTGGGTCATGTAGTGCTCGATATTGATGAAGATCAGCAATTACAAAGCGCAGTCGCAGAATTAATTATTGTCAATGACGATGACGTGATGGATGCGGGTGTAATGGAAATTATCGAACGCGCACAAAATCAAGTGGCTGTTTGGCTTGATGCACCCATTGCTACCGTGACTCCCCCACTTACTCACCAACAACATGGCGAATCTGAAATCGTGAATTTGCTTTGTGACCAGATGCGCTTGGAATTTCAGGCTGATGTCGCCCTTATCAATGGCGGAATGATTACTGGGGAATTACCCACAGGCGAGATCTTGAGAAGGGACTTGCTCAGTGTTTGTGCAACACCTATGCGCGTGGTTACGATGGAAGCCAAAGGGGATCTGTTGTGGAGATTGATTAGCCAAGGCTTACGCCCGGAACTTGCTTATAAACGTGGGTATGGTTTTGGATTTCGTGGATCTACGATTGGACAGATCCATGTATCGGGTGCCACTGTATTTGTAGAAAATGATGCGCAAAATCCGCATCTTGAACATGTAGTTGAAATTCACGTGCACGGAGAGCTACTGCAATTGGATCATACCTATACGATAGCAACGGGTGAATTTATCGCGCTTTCTCCTGATATTGCTGTGCCAAGAAGTACTTGTTTTCAGTATCAAGAAACGATGTTGCGCGATCTGCTCCGTCGTGGGTTGGGTAATTCGGAGTTAGTTCAGGAAGCACGAAAGCATCGATATCAAAGTCGAATGAATAAAGCTTAGAGGTGATGTCGATGGCGCTGCCAAGGATCAATGTCAAGGGAATATTACGCATACTTGAAGATTTGTATCCTGAAGCGAAGTGTGCACTTCATTATCATAATCCCTTTGAGCTTTTGGTGGCTACCATTCTGTCAGCTCAGTGTACTGATAAACGTGTCAATGCAATGACGCCCCAGTTGTTTGCTAAGTACCCCACTCCGCAAGTGCTGGCAGTGGCCGATCTATCGGAAGTAGAGAAAGATATTGAAGTGTGTGGCCTTTTTCGAATGAAAGCGAAAAATCTAATTGGAACTGCTCGATTGTTAGTAGACGAACATCAAGGAAACGTACCACAATCGCGAGAAGAATTGATGGCACTTCCCGGCGTCGGGCGGAAAACAGCTAACGTACTACTTTCTAATGCGTTTGGTGTTCCTGCAATTGCAGTAGATACGCATGTGCAACGGGTATCTAATCGCTTGGGGTTGGCGATGAGCGATAACGTACTTGAAACCGAACAGCAACTCATGCATCGGATTCCGGAAGCATTATGGAGTGCTGCGCATCACTGGCTTATTTTTCACGGCAGGCAAGTGTGTATCGCTCGTTCACCCAAGTGTGAGGTTTGTTCCTTAGCCACTTATTGCAGGTATTTCAAGGTGCAAATTAAGTCGTCGCGAAAACAAGCATGAACCAAGTAGCGCACTAAAAATCAATCTATTGCTTTCGCAAAATAATGGCCTTGATCCCCTTTGACTAGTCGAAGGGGTTTTTTGCAGTACGTGCAGTGGTCTGATTCCCCGAGCAACTTAACCGTCTTGCCACAATGTGGGCAATCGACTTTAGGTAATCGCATGGAGATGGAACCAATTCGAAAATAAAGGAACATTGCCATTAGAGCGACTAGCACTCCGATGATTAGACCAATCGGAATTAAAATCTTCGTAGCAGGGGACAGGTTGCCTAGTGTGCTGGCGTACATAATGATGAATGCCAGAAATATCAAAAGTAGCGCAAGATTTCGCATGCGATTTAACTTCATTTTTGTGCCCCCTTTCTTTGTACATCCTAACCTGAGAGTTGATCATCATGCAACTTTTCGGCGCATAGTGACCGCCGAAAATTGGCATATTGATGATATGTTCAAGTAACAGATGGAGGAATTTGAACGTGCGGTGGAAAAAATGGAGTAATCTCATCGATATTAGGGAAAGCACGTTAGACTTTGAGTTCAAATTAGGAGAAGAAGGGAGTACGACAGGGGAAGGGAATCAGCCCAAGGGAGGAAAAAAGGTTAAATTATCTCAATCCTTAACACCAACACCTGGATATACACATCATACACATCAGGTGCAACGGAAATTTAACATGCCCAAGTTTATTTCAGTAGATATGCGTAGTAATCGATATACATTAGAACAACTATT
>DAIELO010000293.1 GCA_027341705.1 Caryophanales bacterium | reverse complement strand
CTCATTGCCGCGAACCGCATCCATAAAAACCTGTTGATCAAGGAAAAGATCAAACATCGGTTGGTCCGTCCGTTCCTCCAACAGCCATCCCTCCCACCGCCAGCCTTTTCCGATTATCCATACGCTAAAAATTGCGAATCTATGCCAAAAGAGGCATTGACCAATGCCTTCAGGGTCATTGATCAATGCCAGTGTGATCATTGGGGAACTGGGGCGAGAGACAATGAAGACGCTCTCTCACGCGCGTTAGACGCGCAAAGTCGTTCGCCGCCTTCATTGTCTCTCGCATTCGATATCCGCTACTTTATGCAACAAAACCATGTCTCATGCGCCGTAGCTGACGTTTCCTGTTCATGCTGTTTTTTTAGCCGTTATGTTTTTTTCTGCTCGTACTCAAACACCGAGCTAAATTAGGAATAATCACCTAATGTGGTGATCATCTTAGTAAGTGAACACGCCGCCCGAATAGATGCAAGTGGCGTGTTGCTAGATTTATATTTTCT
>DAIELO010000292.1 GCA_027341705.1 Caryophanales bacterium | reverse complement strand
CATCGGGCAATAGGTAGCGCGATGGTGCAGGACGTTACGGTGGCGGCGGGGTCGGCTGCAACAGCGGTGACGGGCAAACGGTGGCAGAAACGGCGGCGCAATCTTGACATGTCGCCTGCAATTTTGCTATATTGATGAAGCTGATCACACACATGTCGGGGTGGCGGAATTGGCAGACGCGCACGTTTGAGGGGCGTGTGGGGAAACCCGTACGGGTTCAAGTCCCGTTCTCGACACCAAAAAGTCGTAAAAAACAAGACAGGACAAGGGTTTTCGGGCTTTCTGGCCACGAAGACCTTTTTTCATTAATTATGTGGAAAAATCGGCTGATTTTGCAGGGTACGTGTGCGCCATGAGAAAACGTCAAAATAATGTCTTACATCCGTCACTCTTGGAATCAAATCAAACGATTCAAGTGGTGACGGTGCTGTCTTTGGCTGAAACCAAAATGATGTTTTTAGCAGAAGTTCGGGGACTCGCCGCGAATACACAGCGGTGGCATCG
>DAIELO010000291.1 GCA_027341705.1 Caryophanales bacterium | reverse complement strand
AGAATCCTTTAATGTCTTGGTAAAAGAAATCCGGTCATTAGGTATTAACATCGAATTAGAGCACGAGTAATTTGGAGGCCAAAAAGTGGAAGACATACTAAGCTTGCTAAGAAGTCCAGGGCGTGGTGATGGATTTAGTAGTGTCGTCTTAAGTCTCGCGCACCCCGAGTTGATTTTGTCACGTTCCTTTGGGGAAGTGAAAAAACCAGAAACGATTAATTATCGTACCTTTAAGCCAGAAAGGGATGGGTTATTTTGTGCCAAAATCTTTGGACCGGTTAAAGATTACGAATGTCTTTGCGGTAAATATAAACGTCTTAAACACCGTGGGGTTATTTGTGAAAAATGCGGTGTTGAAGTAGCATTGGCCAAAGTGCGTCGTGAGCGAATGGGTCACATTGAATTAGCAAGTCCTGTTGCGCACATCTGGTTCTTAAAGTCTCTTCCTTCCCGTATCGGTTTATTATTAGACATGACACTTCGCGATATTGAACGCGTTTTATATTTCGAAG
>DAIELO010000290.1 GCA_027341705.1 Caryophanales bacterium | reverse complement strand
ATCCTCTTTTATAATCCATGTATTCATTAATCATATTGGCTCCTGATTGAATCAGCATAGAAGCAATCAACATGCAAAAAAACAGCCAGAAATCAAACTTTCTGTCAGCTATTGCAAGACCTGTGCCAACAATAACGGGTGCCAATGAGGCAGTGAGTGTAGGGGGGCGCAGCAAGCGCCAAGTGATAACTAGTACGTTAGATGGCAAAAAAACACTCCCTTTCAGCAAATTACTAGTTAACCATAGATGAATACTTTCTTTCGCAAATCCTTGATTTGTAAAGGTTTTATGCGTGTTACGATCATAAATCAACTATTCTAATTAAACAAGTATGGTAAAAAAGAATATGTTTCCATAACGTCCTAATGTACCATTCAGAATGGTCTATTTTGACCTAACCTTAGTAAAATATAAAGCGTAGGATGAAATTGTTGAGACATTATCCAATAAATAAGAATGGGGTCGATTGTGAATGAAGAAAGGCATTATTGTGGGTGTAGCGCTTTTATCCACACTATCAATGG
>DAIELO010000028.1 GCA_027341705.1 Caryophanales bacterium | reverse complement strand
AAAGATGTAGCTGCTGCCGCTGTTTTTGTGGCTTCTATTAATGCGCTGTTTATCGCGTATTTGGTGTTTTATAATAAATTGACGCCAATCGCATTTAGAAACTGGTCGTTAAGTTTTCGTCCGCCCTATATTGGCGTGTTTTTGATTAGTTTATTTATTTTGTTTAATTTAATTGTCGCTTATGCTTTGATCATTCAAAATAAGCGAAAGGGAAAGGTGTAACGTGGATTTAAATGAACTAATGGAAGTGGCAAGGTCTGCAAGGGATAACGCGTATGTGCCTTATTCACAATTTGCGGTAGGTGCGGCGTTGCTTGCTGAAGATGGACAAGTATACACTGGTTGCAATGTCGAGAACGCTTCGTTTGGACTGACTAATTGCGCGGAAAGAACAGCAATTTATCATATGGTGGTAAGTGGCGCAAAAAAAATCATAGCAATGGCTGTAATTGCGAGTGGGTCTCGACCAGTATCCCCATGTGGAGCTTGTCGCCAAGTGATGGCAGAGTTTGGGGAGTCTAAAACACCAATTATGATGGCGAATCTAGAAGGGCAAACTGAAGTGACCACCATTGGTGAGTTGTTGCCATATGCTTTTGAAAAAGGAGATTTTTATGAGCAAGTCTGAGAAAAAATCTGGTTTTATTGCGTTAATCGGCAATCCGAATGCGGGTAAATCAACGCTTATGAACGCTATTTTAGGACAAAAAGTGGCAATTATGTCGGATAAGCCACAAACAACGAGAACCTTGATTCGAGGCATTTTGACTCGTGATGAAGGTCAACTGGTGTTTCTGGATACGCCTGGCATTCATAAGCCTCGCCATCGCCTGGGAGAGGTCATGAATGAGGTGGCTGAAGATGCCATGCGCGAAGTAGATGTACTATTATGTGTGATTGATGCATCAGTTGGCAATGTTCATCGACACGAGGATATGCTTAATAAAATTCGTCGAGCGAATCGCCCTGCCCTGTTAGCATTGAATAAAGTGGATCTGATTCCCAAAGAACAGTTGCTGACACTAATTGCGGGCTATCAAAAAGAATATTCTTTTTTAGAAATTATTCCTGTTTCGGCAAAAACAGGAGATCAAATGGATAAATTGGTGCAACTGTTGTACCGCAATGTACCGGAAGGACCGTTTTATTATCCGGAAGGCGTGGTCACCGATCACCCTGAGGCATTTTTGATGGCGGAATTGATTCGTGAAAAGGTACTGTTTTTAACTCATGAAGAAATCCCTCATTCTGTCGCTGTGCAAATTGAGCATATGGAGTTTCGGGAAGAGAACCAGGTGCTAAATGTGCATGCGATCATCTATACGGAGCGAGATTCGCAAAAAGCAATCTTGATTGGTAAGGAAGGAAACCTACTAAAACGTGTGGGAACACTTGCTAGAAGAGACATGGAAGGGCTTTTTCACCGCAAGGTATATCTCGAATTGTGGATCAAGGTGAAAAAGGATTGGCGCAATCATGAACATTTGATCCGCAGTTTTGGTCTGGAAAGAGAATAGGTGATCTATATGGAAAGGTCAAAGCATGCTCACTCGCGAACGCGCGTTTATATTAAAGAGTAAACCATTTCGTGAAGGACATTTACTAGTGACCCTCCTTACTGAAAAACGTGGTGTTTTGAGGGCATTAGCACAAAAAGCGCAATTTTCCAACAGCCCTCTTCATGCAAGCTGTCAGCCATTTGTGGAGGCTGACATTTTGCTGCGTGTATCGGCAAAAAGTATGGCCACTATTTTGCAAAGTGAAGTAATCGATTCCCATCGCATACTGCGTTTTGATTACAGTAAAGCGGGGTTTGCTGCTGCATGTTCGGAGTGGCTTAGGCAAGTGGCGGGAGACGAGGGATTGGCTACTCCTGCCGCTGCTTTTCACTGCTTTGGAAATGGATTAAATTGGATTGAAAATGGCTCAGAACCTGCTTTCGCTTACTTGCGATTTTTGTCGTGTGCCTTGTCAGAAGCGGGGATTTCGTTAGAAGTTGATGAACTGTTGACTTGGAAACTTTCATCGAATGCGACTGAATTGCTAATAGAAATGATTAAAAATCGGGGACAGTTAGCAACTTATGTTCACTATTCTCGTGATTCAGTTTACGAATTGTTAGAAATTTTAAGTTTGTGGATTTTTGATCAAACAGGGATCGTGTTAAAATCATTAAAACTTGCTATTCAGTTATCTGGTGGTTGGGATGGGGACAATTCAGGTTGAACCCTATCGTGGAGAGGAGCGATAAAGTGCTGGATTTTCAGACGATCATTTTAAAATTGCAGGAATTTTGGGGCAATCAAGGCTGCCTATTAGTACAGCCTTACGATGTGGAAAAAGGCGCAGGAACCATGAATCCGATGACTTTTTTAAGGGTTCTAGGTGCACAGCCTTGGAGTGTGGCTTATGTCGAGCCATCTCGGAGACCGGCAGATGGAAGGTACGGGGATAATCCCAATCGGTTATACCAGCATCATCAGTTTCAGGTCATCGTGAAGCCTTCACCGGCAGACATCCAAGAAAAATATCTTGAATCTTTAAAGATTTTAGGGATTGATCCTGAACTGCATGATGTGCGTTTTGTGGAGGACAACTGGGAAGCGCCTACGCTTGGAGCGTGGGGACTTGGTTGGGAAGTGTGGCTGGATGGGATGGAAGTCACACAGTTTACTTATTTTCAACAGGTAGGCGGATTTGAAGTGCGCCCGGTTGCCGTGGAAATTACATATGGGTTGGAGCGGCTGGCGTCCTATATTCAAGACGTCACTAACGTGTATGACTTAGTGTACGCGCCTGGCGTGAGCTATGGTGATGTGTTTAAGATGGCGGAGTATGAGCATAGTGTCTACACTTTTGAAGTTTCGACGGTGGAAAGACTACTAAATTGGTTTAACGAGTTTGAAAGTGAGGCTAAATTGGCGCTTGAGCGACAGTTGGTGTTGCCTGCTTATGATTATGTACTGAAGTGTTCCCATGTGTTCAATTTATTAGAGGCGCGGGGTGCGATTTCAGTGACGGAACGCACTGGATTTATTGGCAAGGTACGCAATTTGGCGAGGCAAGTGGCACAAAGCTATTTGGCGTCAAGAGAGGGGGAGCAGGAATGACAATGGGGTCAACCGCAGATTTTTTGCTTGAAATTGGCACTGAAGAAATGCCTGCACAGTATGTGGGTCTCGCCATTCAACGTTATCAACAAATATTTGTGAATTTTTTTGAAACGAATGGGTTGATGTATGAGGCGATGCAAACTTTTGCGACGCCTCGCCGCTTAGCTTTTTGGTTCAAGGCGTTATCAGCGCGCCAAAGTGACCGTGTGGATGAAGTTCGCGGTCCTGCGGCAAAGGCAGGTAAAAATGCAGCCGGTGAGTGGTCACCTGCAGCACAAGGATTTGCAAGATCACAAGGGATTAATATTTCTGAATTGATCATCAAAGACACCCCTGCAGGGCCGTATTTGTTCGCAGTGAAATCTGTCAAGGGACGACCAACCAATGAGTTACTGTCGGCGCATCTGCCTGCACTTTTGACGTTGGCCGATTGGCCTAAAAGCATGCGTTGGGGTGTTGTCGAACTGAAGTTTATTCGTCCCATTCGTTGGCTTTTGGCGCTGCTTGGAGATGAAATAGTGCCAATTAGTGTCGCTGATGTGACCAGTTCGAATATGACGTTTGGGCATCGCACGCTCGCGCCACAAGCTGTGCAAGTAGGGCACCCCAGTGAATATGCCGCTACACTAGCGAATGTGTTTGTGATGGCGAATGTGGAGGAGCGCAGGGCAGTCATCGCACGTCAAGTGCAGCAACTGGCGGAGACGAATGGGTATACGGCTCAAATTGACGAAAATCTGCTTGACGAAGTGACACAATTGGTTGAATACCCCACGGCATTTATGGGGAGTTTTGATGAGAATTTTTTGGTGATTCCAGATCGAGTCATTGTGACTTCTATGAAGGAAAACCAGCGTTATTTTCCTGTCTATCATCACAGTGGGGAACTTGCGCCACGGTTTATTGGCGTCAGGAACGGTGGGGAGAGAAATCTCGAGCAAGTGGTGAAGGGCAATGAGAAGGTACTAACTGCTAGACTGGCTGATGCTACGTTCTTTTTTGCTGAAGATCAAAAGGTTGCACTTGAAAATTGGCAAGCGAAGTTAAGGACGATGACTTATCAGGATGAACTAGGAAGTGTGTATGATCGCGAACTGCGCATTGCGAACATCGCCTCTGAGATTGCTAGCGCTTTACATGTGCCTCCCGCGGTTAAAGAGCAGATTGAAAGAGCGGCTCAATATTGCAAATTCGACTTAGCTACCCACATGGTGTACGAATTTCCTGAACTCGAAGGGTACATGGGGGGCGTTTATGCAAACCTAATACTCCATGATCAGGCGGTGGGACAAGCGATTGAGGAACAATACTTCCCCAAAGGATCAGGCGCTCCTATCGCCCGCAGCCTGCCAGGGAAAGTAATGGCACTTGCAGATAAGCTGGAACGTCTGGTGGGTGGAATTTCAACGCTTGGGACTCCAACTGGCTCGCAGGACCCTTATGGACTTCGCCGTTCAGCCATCGGCATTGTTCGCACGTTAGCGGAGGGAGAAGTCGCGCTATCGTTTGAAGTATTAGTGGATGTAACGGTATCAGTGATGGCTCAAGACAAGAAGGTAACGTCATCAATGGATCAGGCGTTGCGGCAGAATGTGTTACGTTTTTTGTCGACGCGGTTTAAAACGTGGTTAGTGGATAGTGGGCTTCCTGCAGATGTCGCGGAGGGACTCGTCTCTGTACGTCCTTATGCGGTACTCGAAGTGGCGAACATCTCCGAGGGTGTGGCGGCACAATTGGCCAAAGGTGGATTTCGGACATTGGTGGAGATATCAAAAAGGGTAAGAAATATTTTAGCAAAACAAGTAATCGCTCAAGAACCGTTGCAAATTAGTATGTTTCATGAGCAAGTAGAGAGGGATTTGTTTGAAGCGGTGCTGTCAGTGCAAAAAAGAGCAAAGGATGCATTGCTGGCCCAAGATGCGATCACCGCGCTGCAATCATTGCTAGATTTAGAGGGACCAGTCAATCGTTTTTTTGACCAGGTGATGGTAATGGATGAACGTGATGACGTGAGGGCGCACAGGCTTTCGTTGTTAAATAGTGTGCAAAATACGTTGTCGATGATTCTGGATCTCAGTCAGATTGTCACCATGCAGTGATGCAACAGTAAAAGGCTGTCCGCTTAACACGTGGTGCTAAACGGACAGCCTTTTTTACCGAGTGAATTAGGTGGGTAAAGCCATATAGTGCTGAAAGCGATAATCTGCAAAGAGAAAGACAAGTCCCACTCCGACGCCGAGCCAAAAATACTTGCTGCGAAACATTTGGCGATTAATCGAAAATGGTTTAGCTTTTTCTAGTGCGAACCACTTGCCAGAAATAATTCCAGTAGCGATTAGTAAAATTACCGCTGAAATCAAGTGAATGAGGGTGTGCAAATGGCACGCCTTCCTTTCAAGTAGATGAAATAAGGTATATATTTTATTCTAACATGGGAAACAAAATGGCAGCAAGGATTCAATTTTGTGACAGGGGTGAGCTGCGATTCAACTGAGTAACAGACAAAAGCAAATCATCACCATTGTCCAGCATCAAGGGCCCATCACGGGGGAAAAGATTGCTGAGGAATTGTCTTTAACGCGAGCCACCTTGAGGCCTGATCTAGCGATCCTAACGATGGCAGGCTATCTTGATGCGAGGCCCAGAGTGGGATATTTTTATGCTGGAAAACAAGCAGCTAATCTAGTGGGCGAACTTTTGAAAAAAGCGCTTGTCAAGGATTACAAATCAGTTCCTGTTGTCGTACATACAAGTACTACGGCTTATGATGCAGTGGTGACGATGTTTCTTGAGGATGTGGGTACGTTGTTTGTCGTCAATGAAAATGGAATTTTAACAGGCGTAGTCTCGCGTAAAGACTTGTTAAAAGTGGCAATTGGTCATCCCCATTTGCAGGGTGTTCCGGTATCACTGGCAATGACGCGCATGCCCAATATCACCACCACTCATTTAGACAGCACGATGTACGATGCAGCCAAAAAATTAATTTCTGCGCAGGTGGATTCACTTCCGGTAGTGATCGAAGCGAATGATAATCAATGGGAAGTAGTGGGACGTGTCACAAAAACCACGATTACGCGGTTATTTGTCGAACTAGGTGTGAATATAGAATGATTGCTTTTGCGAGGAGGGGCTGATGAATGGTGCAAGTGTTTCCTGCCATTGTTTTTGTGGTATCTGATTCAGTTGGCGAAACTGCTGAGTTTGTGGTGAGAGCGGCAGCCAGTCAATTTGACCATAATAATTTTGAAATTCGTCGCATGTCCTATGTGGACTCATCAGAAGCGATCAAGGAAATTATTAGTGCCGCCAAAGAAGTGGGAGGCTTTATTGCGTATACTCTCATTTTGCCATCTCTTAGAGAAACACTGAGAAGAAGCAGAAAACTTGGGCGTTCGGGCCGTGGATATTATGGGACCAATGATGAATGCTTTTGAAGATGTGTTCAATGCGACACCAAAACTGCGACCAGGTTTGCTTCATCAACTGGATGATGATTATTTTCGACGTGTGGAAGCGATTGAATTTGCTGTTAAGTATGATGATGGCAGAGATTCTAGAGGTCTTTTTCGTGCAGATGTCGTGCTTGTGGGCGTATCACGTACTTCTAAAACTCCACTAAGTATGTATCTAGCGCATAAAAAAATGCGTGTGGCCAATATTCCGCTTGTGCCTGAAGTGCAGCCACCAAGTGAATTGTACGAATTGCCAAGAGCTCGCATTATTGGACTGACCATCGATGGAGATGAGTTAATCCAGATCCGTCAAGAGCGTCTGCGTTCGCTTGGCTTAAATAGTGATGCCAGTTATGCCAGCTTAAAGCGGATTCGCGATGAATTGCATTTTGCAGAAAGTATTATGCAAAAACTTGGTTGTCCGGTCATCGATGTGTCTCGCCGGGCGGTAGAGGAAACGGCCAGCATTATTCTGGGAATCGTTCGTCATCGTCCTAAATCCTAAAAAGAAGATGATTTGTAGAAGGATTTTTTTATGACTTTAGCGTACATCTATATAAGCAAGAAAATAGGGAGGTTTACTTCGGGGCTTTGCGTGTAAAAATAGAAAGCAAACTGTTTTCATGAAAATAACGTTCAGGATAATTTTTCACGCACATAAGCAGGAAATTGTAGAACTTTGCCGAAATTATTCTACAGTAAGCGCAGGAACAAACTGCTACCAGCGTCCAAAGGTTTTTCGACAAAGGGGAGGAGTTCCATACTTATATGCGCATTCCTGAAGAGTTCATTACCCTTTTACGTGAAAAGGTGGAGATTGTCGACGTAGTCTCTGAGTACGTTCGCCTCAAAAGAAGCGGTCGAGCGTATGTCGGACTGTGTCCTTTTCATTCGGAAAAAACACCATCATTTCACGTAACGCCGAGTAAAGGGTTTTATTATTGTTTTGGTTGTGGTGCAGGTGGTACGGTGATTACTTTCCTCATGGAAATAGAGCAATTGACCTTTTATCAAGCCATCAGTAAGTTGGCTGACAAATCAGGTCTGCAGATGCCAGTGTTCGATGAGGGAGTGCAGTCAGGTGAAGAGAACCGACGCAAAAATTTGTTGGCGATCCATGAATTAGCTGCAAAGTATTACAACCATATTTTAATGAATCACAATGCAGGAATGCAAGGGCTTTCTTATTTTTTGCACCGAGGATTGACAAAAAAAACCTTGGCGCAATTTCAGCTAGGCTATGCGCCGGCAGAGGATCGTTTACTAACTGATTTTCTTCGAAAAAGAGGGTTTGCAACTGATGATCTGATTCAGGCGGGAGTTACTCAAGTAAGTAGTACAGGCGAGTTGCGAGACCGGTATCGGAATCGAGTGATATTTCCAATCTGGGATCTGCAAGGGCGAACCATTGGATTTGGTGCAAGAACGCTTGGCAATGATCAACCCAAGTACATTAATACGAGTGACACGGAACTGTTTCACAAGGGTAGGATTTTGTATGGACTGGCAAAGGCTAGGCACAAGATCCGTCAAACGGGTCAAGTGATATTGCTTGAAGGCTATATGGACGTTATCGCTTTTCATCAGTACGGCATTACCAATGTGGTGGCTGGTTTAGGTACCGCTCTAACGCCAGAACAGGCGGGGCTTTTGCAACGCGTAGCAGAAGATGTGATTCTTCTCTACGATGGCGATGCAGCAGGTCAAAAGGCCGCCATGCGTTCTCTTGAAGTATTAGGAGACGTGGGGCTGGATGCCCGCGTGGTAGAACTGCCAAACGGTAAAGATCCTGATGAGTGGATCCGCGAAAATGGCTTAGAGGCTTGGCAAGAGATAGTAGGAAAAGGCAAGCGTGCACTCGCCTATCAACTGTCTCAACTTACGCATCAGCATCCTGACCACATGGGACGCGGCAGAATTGATTATGTTCGTGATGCTATTGAAGTCGTAGCCAAAGAGTCAAGTTCGATTGAACGCGAAGCTGCACTTGAATGGCTAAGCAGAACATACAATATGCCCATTTCTGCACTTCGAGAAGATCTAACAAGACAGATAAAGGCACAACAAAGAAAATTGCACACGGATAATAACGGAAAAATGTGGAATACTTTGAGCCGTGCACCTTTTGTAAGTGAAAACCAAGCCTTCGCGCCTCTAGAAGGGAAGAAAGTAATTTCTGAGAGGCAGTTACTTACGTACATGTTACTTGATGCAAGGGTGGCAAAACAAGTTCAACAGGAACTAAATAGTGAGTTTTCTGAGCCTATACACAGTGCCTTACAAGCCTATTTATACCAGTTTTACATTGATCATGACAAGTCAGATCCAGAACTTTTTTTAAATTTTCTTGATGATCCAAATTTACTTGGGTTTGCAACGAGTTTGCTGCAAAAGGCTAGCGATGAGGGTGTGGACACCGACCATTCTCGACAGCAAGTCGAGGATTATATTCAGTGTTTGGTTGGTGCTGAGATTGAGCAAACCATGCAGGGGGTGGTGGAACAATTGAAAATAGCCACTGAGCGTGGAGATATGGCAAATATGCACGCGTTGGGCAATCAATTAGCGAAACTTAGAAAACAGTTGAATGAGACACAACGACATGTGATACGTTTGGGGGTTTTTCAGGAATGAAAGGGGGGCGGAAGGTGAGTAAAGAAAGGCAAGACGAGACGCGATTAGGTGAAACAATAGAGGATGTAAAGGATCATCTTCTCTCCTCTGGGAAGAAACGCGGGTTTTTGAATTACCAAGAAATTGTGACCCGGATGGCTTCATTTGACTTGGAAAGTGATCAATTTGAGGACTTTTTGGATCAACTTGGCGACCACGGGATCGAGATATTAAACGAAACTGATGAAATCGATGAGGACACTGAGACCGAAGAAATAGAGGAACGGGATGTAACGGATGAAAATCGTCAGACTGAAGAATTTGATTTGACTGATCTTAGTGTTCCACCGGGGATAAAAATCAATGATCCAGTGCGGATGTACCTCAAGGAAATAGGACGGGTGTCGCTTTTATCGGCAGATGAAGAGGTTGAACTCGCAAAGCGTATCGAAGTAGGCGATGAGGAAGCAAAACGTCGCTTGGCAGAAGCTAACTTGCGCCTTGTAGTAAGTATTGCGAAACGTTATGTGGGAAGAGGAATGCTTTTCCTTGATTTGATTCAGGAAGGCAACATGGGACTGATCAAAGCAGTGGAGAAATTTGATTATCTTAAAGGGTATAAATTTAGTACGTATGCGACTTGGTGGATTCGCCAGGCGATCACCCGAGCCATTGCTGATCAAGCGCGAACGATTCGAATTCCTGTGCATATGGTCGAAACGATCAATAAACTGATTCGCATCTCTCGACAGCTATTACAAGAGTTAGGGCG
>DAIELO010000289.1 GCA_027341705.1 Caryophanales bacterium | reverse complement strand
TGACGGGAGAGCTAGACACGACTATTTATGCAACACGTCGGGGTATGACATTGCCTGTTGACGAAACAAATGCAGTGGGGTAAAATAAACTCAATTTTAAATTGACATTCAATTTTGCTTCTTATCCAGAGTGGTGGAGGGACTGGCCCGATGAAGCCCGGCAACCTGCTGATCTTTTCGATTGGCAAGGTGCCAACTCCTGCAAGACAGCGGTCTTGAAAGATAAGGAGGAGGAACGTGATTGACTGCCTTCTTCTTATCTAGGAAGAAGGTTTTTTCGTTACAAACATCACTCTTATCGAGAGCGGCGGAGGGACTGGCCCGATGAAGCCCGGCAACCTGTCGATCTTTTCGATTGGCAAGGTGCCAACTCCTGCAGGAACGTTTCCTGAGAGATAAGAGGAGGCATGCCATCCCTCTTCTTATGGGGGATTTTTTGCTGTGGGGGAAGGTGACATCTCACTGTAAAAACAAGAGGAGTGAAGAAAAAAGTGCGGTACGTTTTCGTGAGAGTGGCGTTGTTCGTCACGGCGGTTACAGTGATCCG
>DAIELO010000288.1:297-553 GCA_027341705.1 Caryophanales bacterium | reverse complement strand
AGCGACGATGGTGACACCCGCACCAGATAATCCTCTTTCATTACGCTTCACTTTCAGCCCTCCTACACAGTACCACGATTTTTTAATTATAAAGGTTGTTAGGGCAATCTGACAATTTCAATACTGACTAACAAACGACAATTATTTGACGTATTTCGAAAAACAGATAAAAACAATGATATAATTAAGCCAATTATTTACCACTCTAATTGAACTAGCTAATATACAAAGTAGGAGATGTCATGAACATGATCAC
>DAIELO010000288.1:0-287 GCA_027341705.1 Caryophanales bacterium | reverse complement strand
AAACTAATTATCTGTCACTCTAGTTGTACAAGCTACTATACGAGATAGGAGATGCGCATAAATATGATCACTTCCATCGAAGAAATTATCCCATTTTTACCTTATATACAACAAAGTTATTCCGAAGATACCCATTTATTGTTATTTAACCAAGAACAAGTAATCCAATCGCTATTTGGGAAGAGAATTAAAATCGCCATCGGCGTAGGGGACAAGCTAGAAAATCTACAACAAACGGTGACCTATCGTGCAAAAGTTGAAAAGCGCCCTACACGTGATGAGCGTGG
>DAIELO010000287.1 GCA_027341705.1 Caryophanales bacterium | reverse complement strand
AGCAGGGAGAAATCATTGTCAAGATTGAGTTGGTTCAACAACATGAGCAGAAAGTGACCCTGCAGTTCTCGGTGAAGGATACTGGCATTGGCATGACGCTGGAACAACAAAGCAAGTTGTTTCAGGCGTTTAGTCAGGCAGATGCTTCCACTACGCGAAAATACGGGGGGACCGGGCTGGGGTTGGCGATCAGTGCGCGACTGACGGAACTGATGGGTGGCAGCATTGGCGTCGTCAGTGCGCCGGGGCAAGGTAGTACGTTTTCTTTCACGGTGGTGTTTGACAGTATGGAAACAGCGGAAACTCGTCATCCGCTGACTCATGGTTCCCAACAAATGATTCATGTATTGGCGATTGATGACAATGCGGTGGCGTTAGAAATTCTGATGGCGATGTGTCATGCACTGCAGTTTCAGGTGGTGGGGGTGGATAGCGGGGAACAGGGGCTGGCGGCGCTTGTGGAGGCGGCGTCGAACGAGCCGTTTGATCTGATGCTGCTCGACTGGCAGATGCCAGAGATGGACGGGATAGAAACCGCGCGTCGAATCCGGGCGTTGGGATTGCCACGAGACCCGGACATCATCATGATCTCCGCTTATGATCTTT
>DAIELO010000286.1 GCA_027341705.1 Caryophanales bacterium | reverse complement strand
GCTACGATGCCGGCGCTGGCTGGTTCCACCGTCACCGCGACAACACGGCCGATAACGTGGCATTCCGGCAGTTCGCGTTGTCGGTAAACCTGAACACCGGGGACTATCAGGGCGGGTTTTTACAGTTTCCCGAATACAACGACCATGGTTATGAGCCGCCAGCGGGTGGCGGAGCCATTTTCTCGACAGCGGTATTGCACGCCGCCGCACCGGTCACGTATGGCCATCGATACGTATTGTTGACGTTCTTTCACAGCGATGCGGCCGAAATTCAACGCCAGACCTACTTGGCGAACGCCCGCCAAACAGTAGAACCGCAATGGCTCGGGAGGTAGGATTCGAACCTACGACCGATCGGTTAACAGCCGATTGCTCTACCGCTGAGCTACTCCCGAACAGAGCCCCGGCAGCGATCGCCGGAAGGGCGCTTATCTAGTGTCCCCCGCTTTGCGGGTCAACTCGGAAAGCGATCCGGCGCCGGAATCGCGGTTCGGTCGCGGGCGACGGCGCCCAACGGCTAGGTTCGACGCCGGACGCGATCACACCCCATTGTAAACCACACGTTCGAACGCATCCAGAGTGTCGAGCACGGTTGGGTCCGCGAACGGCAAGGTTTGAG
>DAIELO010000285.1 GCA_027341705.1 Caryophanales bacterium | reverse complement strand
GATTATTGACCCACATCCCATCCGATTGTATCGTAGGAACAAAACGAGCATTGTAGAAAATCTCCTCAAAAAAGAACAGGGATCGCTAGGGGACCGTCTACTTGCTGTGTTGACTCAGAAGCGCGGTCTCGCGGTCAGCGAGCTTTCTTTTACGCTGGGTGAGACAGAAGTAGCTATTCAAGCGGAGTTGCAACACTTACTGGACGAAGGGCTACTGATCAGAGGTAAATCACATCAAGAGTTAATTCCTTTGCCGTTGATAGAGGCATGGACAGCACAAGTGCTCACCGCATTGGTCACTTATTATCACAAGAATCCTTATGATAGGTGGGTTCCAAAATCAGTGCTTAGTGCAGAGTTGAAAGCGTCAGGAATTGAGTCGCAATGGTTGGAACCATTGCTGGTGCGTGTTCACGAACAACGACCTGTGATTGTGCAAGTGGAGCGTGTGCGATTTGCGAATCGAGAAATTGCCCTTACCAACGAGGAACGAAATGTGCGCAATCAGGTGTGGAAATTATTGCAGGAGAGCCTTTTTGGTCCGCCTGGAACTGCTGAGATGGCGCAACTATTGCATCTGCAAGGCAAAGAAAAGTTATTGAAGACAGCACTTCATATAC
>DAIELO010000284.1 GCA_027341705.1 Caryophanales bacterium | reverse complement strand
TTCAGGAGGCTGAGGCCCATGTGAAATTGATGGAATCAAGATTTGATTCAAGCCCGTTAAGTGAGGACGGAAGGCACGTAGAGGTGTGGAGAATGGCTTTCGAAGCTTTTCTCAATCAGGTTGATAAGGGTGAAATTTGACGCTTGGATTTTCTACATATCCACCTTGTCCACACGTCGACGAGAGTGTATACTTGCTCTTAGAATAACTAAAATTATGCAGAGACGTGTGGGGACTTTGGTAAAAGTGGGCCGCCAAAGTGCTCAAAACCGTTGCTACACAAGGGATTGCAGACTTTCGTCTCAAACAACACGTTTGAGGGGCGTGTGGGGTAACCCGTGCGGGTTCAAGTCCCGCTCTCGACACCAGAAGAATTTAGGTACTACTGTAAAGCAGGGTTTTTGAGCCTTTGGGTTCAAAAACCCTGCTTTTATTTTATGGGGGAATTTTGCTTTGGATTTAGCGGGAACGTGTGGGCATACACGTCCGTAAAAGGGAGGGCAAATGGGGCCGAGTCATTCATACGTCTCGGAAAAGAAGACGTTGGGTAGTGGAGAAACGGAGAAAAAATACGGTTGATTTTGTGGAAGAGGTGGCTGTGCCGGAAGAGCGGGTCATCTCATTGGCGGATGCGAAGGTGCGGTTTTTGCGCGATATCCGAG
>DAIELO010000283.1 GCA_027341705.1 Caryophanales bacterium | reverse complement strand
GATTTGTTGCTATTTTACATTGACCTGGGTACCTTTTTTGTAGCCAATCAGGCTGTGAGTTGAACGCCAATTTTCGCATTTTCCAAGTGGGCCTGGGATGGCGTTCGGTAACCCAGCGCGCTATGCGGTCGACGATGGTTGTAAAACTGCCGCCAAGATTTAATTACTGTTCGTGCCTCGCGCAAATCCCGGAACCACTCCCGATTCAGACATTCATCGCGCATCTTGCCATTGAAACTTTCCACAAATCCGTTATGCCAAGGCTTCCCCCCGAGTTCGACACTTTTTTGCGCAACTGATTGTATTTGAACGATACGAATGTTCAAAATTGTGTAAGCGTCCGGTAAGCGACAACCCACCCCCTACCGGTGCTTCCCAAACCCGATCGGGGTAACAGGGCTTGTCGCTTACCGGACGCTTACCAAATATCACCGTTTTCATGCGGCAATCAAAAAAGTAAAAAAATACGGATGCGCCACATTCCATGAGAAGCGCGGCACCTTATCAACAATGACGGAGAATTCCATGGGCAGCATGAATATTGCAGACGAATTGCTGCAGATCAGCGCGCAGTTACGCGCTTTGAAAGCACGAAATGAAGAATTGCGGGATGAAATGGCGGCGTGCCTGCATGATACCGAGCATTATGACTATGCAGGCTACCAATTCACGCG
>DAIELO010000282.1 GCA_027341705.1 Caryophanales bacterium | reverse complement strand
AAATGACCCTTGATTATATCTCGAGTTAACAGATGTAATAATTGCAAAGTCGGCGAGGAAGCGACAAATTGGGGCGGGTCATCAGCCAACAAAGCCCAGGAACTGACAACCACAGCTGTGGATATAACTTCTGGCCACCTTTTCGATGCTTTTCTCCCCTTTCAGTAGTTAGCCGATTGAGGAAATGCTCCCATCAAATCAGTCAGGGAGATAACCCCTTCCTTTTCTAATGGAAAAGAGCCGCGAGCAAATTCCGTCCTTTCGCCCCACTCATCATCCCATTTTATATCATATCCAAAATGAGCAAATGCCATTTCATATGCAATGCGATGTCCATCACGTTCAGAATCAATAATCACGCCATCTTGGTCAAATAACACTGCCTTTATCACGCAGACACACTTCCCGACTGTAATTGATACATTTGAAAATAACGTCCACCCTGAGCCATCAGTTCCTCATGCGTACCTCGTTCTACGATGACGCCATGATCTAACACAAGGATCATATCCGCATTGCGAATCGTAGAAAGTCGATGAGCAATAATAAAAGTGGTACGCCCACGCTTGAGCACTTCTAACGCTTGCTGAATCACAGCCTCCGTCTCCGTATCAATGCTTGATGTCGCTTCATCTAGCACTAGTATGGCCGGATCAAAAGCCAATGCCCGCGCAAACGAAATGAGT
>DAIELO010000281.1 GCA_027341705.1 Caryophanales bacterium | reverse complement strand
CAATCCCATGGCCCTGCTGTCGGAACAAGCCGGTGGCATGGCCATGGCGGGCACCGTGCGTATTCTCGACATCCAACCGACCAGCCTGCACCAGCGTGCCGCCGTCATGCTGGGCAGCAGTGAAGAGGTTGCCCTTCTGCAACGCTATCACCAAGAATCGCCGTCGTTGGGCTGACCAGACGCAGCCCTTTGGCAGTCGGTGGGTCCGTTTCACGCGCCGGATCAGTTACTATCTGACGCTTTGTCGCCGGTGTAGCTCAGTTGGTAGAGCAGCGCATTCGTAATGCGAAGGTCGGGGGTTCGACTCCTCTCTCCGGCACCACTTGACACAAAAAGGCCACCCCTCGCCGGGTGGCCTTTTTGCGTTCCGGAACTCCTCCAGCACACCGTCGTTTCAACCGTCAACGACCGCGTGCGGGACGACGTGCCTGCATCGAACGTTGGTCGATGTGCGCCGGATCGGCGTGCGGAACTTCAGGCCATCGCAGGCGATGCGTCGGGGAGCACGCCGTCGCGAACACGTTCCTTGACAGGGGTGAATGCGCCCGCTGCATGGCCTTCTCGCGGATGTTCGAGAAGAAGCACTCGCCTTGGATGAGCATGGAGTTGCTTGCCGGAATGCGGTGCAGGCGACAAGGCGGATGGCGCCACGACGCCATCGAAAGTCTTGAATGCATCCAGAACGTTCTGCACCCGCAGGGCACGGCATGAGCA
>DAIELO010000280.1 GCA_027341705.1 Caryophanales bacterium | reverse complement strand
GGCAGGTAGGCCGGATTGGTTGTGTAGACCGAGCCACTCGCAGCAGCCGTGCCGCCGTTGACAAGCTGGAGCGGCGGAGGACCCGCGAGTGCTGCCTGGGCAGAAGTCGCGTCGTTGCACACCCAGGTGATATCTCCGTTAGCAGACGAATACGCTGTCCAGATCACAGTGCCGCCATCGATGTTGGAGTTCGAATTCGGGCCGTAAGTGACCGTAATCTGCCCCGGAGCCGTAAATGCAACACTGCTGACGTACGTGCCGGAAATCGTGTTGTTAATTCCGAGATCATTGTTCGTCGCGCAGGGTGCCGCCGCGGTGCCGTGATCTGCATAGCACTCATCGAACGCAGTCTCGAGGCCGCCGATCAACGAGGAGCCCTCAGTGACCTGCGCGCGGATGGTGTAGTTCTGGTAAGCGGGGATGGCGATGGCCGCCAAGATGCCGATGATCGCAATGACGATCATCAACTCGATGAGAGTGAAGCCCTTTTGCACCGATTTCATTAAGGAGTCTCCTCTGGATGACGATAACTTGTGTCAAGAGGCGCAAAGAGGCGCCTGCTGGGCAATACGAAGCAAGTGCCGTGCCAGCGGCGTCGTGCGGACGTAACAAATTGATATTGCGATGAATTTTTGTGATCATGATCCACTATGTCAAGTGTCCGTGTGGATCTCCGGCACCCAGAGGATTACATCAGTGTCAAAAAGTGACGTGAATCGTCACTTC
>DAIELO010000027.1 GCA_027341705.1 Caryophanales bacterium | reverse complement strand
CGATTTTTGTGATGTCTCTTGCAATTTCCGCAGCTCCGCAGATTTTACCTTCGATGGTAATCGGCATGGTGTGATTAATCGTAGTGATGGTCTTGCCTTGTTGGTTGAAATAAGTTTGCTTCATGCTTGTGGTCGAATTGCCTGATTGTAATGCGTGAAGCAACGTGCTGTACCCCTCGTCGGGGAATGTGAATAGATCAAGTACGTCTTTATTTAGTACATGCCGCTTATCCATGGACTCCATTTCCGCCATTTTTTGATTATAAATGATCGTTTTTCCGGTTCTATCTACTACATGAATGCCTTCATCCAATCGGTCAATCAGAAATTCATAAATGGATAACAGCTCACATGTCTGCGCGTCGAATAACATCATCGTCGTTCTTCCCCTCTATGCAAACTATTTCATTGCAAGGCGTTCTTGCTATATTGTAAGTTGAAATGCATGCATGTGCAATAATATTTTGCACATGCAATAAAAAAAGGCATTGATAAACGAAAATATATTTAGCATGATGTGATCATGTGAAATTACTTTAGGAACTGTGCATTTTAAGAAAGGTGGTTGGTCTAGTGTCGCAAAGTATAATTCAATCACAAGATCAAGAAGAATTAAACGTATTGTCGAGCACCCAAGAGATTATTAAGCTTGCATTATCCAAATTAGGGTATGGGGCAGATGTGTATGAGCTATTAAAGGAACCTATGCGCACGTTGACAGTCCGGTTTCCCGTGACGATGGACGATGGAACGGTACGTGTATTCACTGGGTATCGAGCACAGCACAACAATGCAGTGGGTCCGACCAAAGGTGGAATTCGCTTTCATCCTGATGTTACGGAAGATGAAGTGAAAGCGCTCTCGATTTGGATGAGTGTCAAATGCGGAATTGCCAACTTGCCTTATGGCGGTGGCAAGGGTGGCGTGATCTGTGACCCGCGCAGCATGTCCTTTCCTGAGCAAGAACGGTTGGCTCGGGCTTATGTCAGAGCCATTAGTCAGATAGTTGGCCCAACCAAAGACATTCCTGCGCCAGATGTGATGACTAATTCTCAGGTAATGGCGTGGATGATGGACGAATACAGCCATATTCGCGAATTTGATTCGCCGAATTTCATTACTGGCAAGCCTATCGCCCTCGGCGGTTCGCTTGGTCGAGATACCTCCACGGCTCGCGGTGTGGCGATTTGCATCCGAGAAGCAGCAAAGGTAAAAGGCATTGCACTGGAGGGTGCCCGTGTGGTGGTGCAGGGATTTGGCAATGCGGGCAGCTACCTCGCGAAATTCATGCATGATGCGGGTGCAAAAGTGATTGCGATATCGGATGCTTATGGTGCCATTTATAGTGAAAGTGGGCTGGATGTGAATTCACTGCTAGAGCGCCGAGATTCATTTGGCACCGTAACGAAGCTATTTAAAAACACCATTTCAAACCAAGAATTGCTTGAATTGGATTGCGATATTTTGGTGCCCGCGGCGATTGAGAATCAAATCACTATGGCCAATGCAGACAAGATCAAGGCGAAAATTATTGTAGAAGCGGCCAATGGGCCTACCACCATGGAAGCTACAAGGATACTCTCAGACAAAGATGTGTTGATCGTGCCGGATGTGTTGGGTAATTCTGGCGGGGTGATCGTTTCTTACTTTGAATGGGTGCAAAATAATCAGGGATACTATTGGACGGAGCAAGAAGTGGAGAGTCGACTGGAAGAATTGATGGTGAGATCGTTTGAAGCGGTAGTAAGTACTGCACAAGCGAGAAAAACAGACATGCGTTTGGCAGCCTATATGGTGGGCATCAAACGGCTTGCTGAGGCAGTGGAATTACGAGGCTGGGTGTAGTACTGGAGGAGTGGAACTGTGAGGGAGAATGGATTCAAAAAAGAATTATCATTAATGGATCTTACGATGGCATCACTGGGTGGCATTATTGGTTCAGGATGGCTGTTTGGCTCGCTGTATGCTGCCAATGATGCAGGACCTGCTGCGATCGTATCTTGGGTCATTGGTGGCATTGCTGTGCTGTTGATCGGGGTTGTCTACGCCGAACTGGGTGGGATGCTGCCAGAGACAGGCTCGATCGCTAGGTACCCTCACTACAGTCACGGTCACATTACGAGTTTTATTATGGGATGGGCGGCGTGGATTGCGTATGCCTCCGTTCCTGCTGTCGAGGCAGATGGCGTGATGCAATACGCCTCTCACTGGATACCTACCCTGTGGAATCCACAGTCTAATTTATTAACGGGAACTGGACTGTTGTTTGCGGCGCTACTTATGCTCATTTTTTTCTTAGTCAATTATTTTGGCGTACGGTATTTTGCGCATGTGAATACCACTGTTACCATCGTGAAATTCATTATGCCTGTTCTCACCATTCTGGTCTTCCTTTTTGCGGGGTTGCATTGGGGCAACTTTGTCAGCGCTGGTGGGTTTGCACCTAGCGGATCTTCAGGCATTTTCGTGGCCGTGGCGACCTCTGGCGTCATTTTTGCTTACCTTGGGTTTCGGCAAGCGATTGATCTTTCCGGGGAGGCGAGAAATCCGCAACGTGATATTCCGATCGCCTTGATGTTGTCCATTGTCATTGGGATCATTCTCTATGTACTACTAGAGCTTGTGTTCGTCGCTGGTGTTGCTCCTTCTGCATTGCAGCATGGCTGGGCCAATGTCACGTTTAATGCGCCATTTGCCGAATTGGCTGCGAGTTTGAATCTCGGTTGGTTGGCTGTACTATTATATGCGGATGCGATAGTGTCTCCCGCAGGAACGGGAAATGTCTATATTGCCTCCACTTCGCGAGTGTTATATGCTTTGTCTAAAAATGGATATTTTCCTAAGGTATTAGCCAAAGTTAACCCGAAAACCGGAATTCCCAATGTATCGTTGCTGGTGGCTTTTATATTGGGGCTGATCTTCTTGTTGCCGTTTCCTTCGTGGCAAAGCCTAGTGGGATTAGTCTCATCAGCGACAGTTTTCACTTATATTATTGGGCCAGTCACGTTATCAGTGTTGAGGAAAACAGTGCCTAATGCCAGAAGGCCGTTTAAGTTAAGAGGCAATGCTGTCATCTCGCCGATCGCGTTCGTAGTGGGTTCCCTGATTATTTACTGGACAGGGTGGAATACAGACTCTAAATTGTTGGTGACCATTCTTGCCGGGCTGTTGCTATATCTGTTATTTTCCTGGTTGATTCCCAATGAAATCAATCGGCCATCAAAAGCATCGATCAAAGGTGGAATATGGCTGATTGTGTACCTTCTGACGATGCTTGTACTTACCTTTATTGGATCTACTAAATTAGGAGAATTACACAACTTCATCCCCTATCCTTGGGATATTTTCGTGGTGATTGCTATTTCGATAGTGTTTTACTATTGGGGAGTAGCGAGTGGATTTAAAACAGAAGATACGGAAGAAGCGTTAGAAGCAGTCACGCAAATGGAGACACAACGTAAGAGTAGTTATTCTGGACTTACAATGGTGTCCAAGCTGACACGTGTGTTTGGAATCGTCATTATTGTGTTTCTGATCTTTGCAACGATTGTTATCCTTCAAACCAGTTCATTAATGGGGATGTTTGAAGGCAATTACCTCATGCAAAAGTCGAAACTATTGGGGCTTGTCATGCAACTCAGGGTAGTTAACATTTTTTCCTATTCTGTGATTATCCTATTTATTATTGGCTTGCTTTACTATATTCGGCGGATGCTTGCACCGATTAGTTTTGTCACCAGTCACTTGATGAAAATTGCTAATGGTGATTTACGGGTACCACCATTAGCAATTAAGACGGACGATGAAATGAGTCTGTTGATCCAATCGATGAACACGATGGTACAAAATATGGATCAACTGATTTCCACGTTGCAACAGAGTTCGTTGCAACTGAGTTCCTCATCTGATGATGCCGCAGCTTCCACGCAGGAAACAGCCGCGTCATTAGCGGAGATTGTGGGCCAGATGCGCCATGTCAATGATTCATCTAATGAAGGATTGCGCACGGTGATTAGTATTTCGGAAGCTGTTGAACAGTTGGTTGCGTTAATTCAAGTGGCCGAAAAAAGAGCAAATAGTACGAGGGATACATCGGTACAAATGCGTGATGCTGCCATTACGGGGAAAAATGCAGTGGAGAGTACGATCACCAGCATTGAACATTTAAAGCAGAAAACTTCAGAAACAGAGCAAACAATGATTGAATTGCAAACCCATACGCAGCAAATTGAAAAAATTGCCAGCACCATTAGCGGCATCGCGTCACAAACTAACCTACTTGCATTAAACGCTTCGATTGAGGCCGCGCGGGCAGGGGAACAAGGCAAAGGGTTCTCCGTGGTGGCTGAAGAGGTGAGGAAACTTGCGGAACAGACACAACATGAATCTTCGCAGGTAAGCGGTATTTTATCCCGTATCACTTCCCTTTCCAACACGGGATTATCGGTAGCCAAAGAGAGTAGGGATGCGGTGACGATTAGTGTGGACATGGTGCTTCAATCTGGGAAGACGCTTGACAACATTTTGACGGCAGGAGAACAGACTGTCAAAGAAGTAGCAAGTATGGATGAGGTCATTCAACAAGAAGTGAGTCATGCCCAGCAAATAGCCAGTTTGATGAAAAATGTGAATGGGGTCGTTGAGGAGTCTGCGAAAAGTGCGCAGTCGGTGACAGAATCTTCGATGGGAATCAATGTGGCCATGGAAGTGGTGGCAAAAAGCATGCAAGACTTGAATTTGCAAATAGTCACACTCAATGATGTGTTGTCCAAATTTATCGTACAATAGCATCACTTATTTGATTAGGGGGAACTATAATGAAAAATACAATGCCAATGATGTTGGAAGAACAGTTTGGTGCCCATAACTATCATCCACTCCCGATTGTGTTAGCGAAAGGGGAAGGGGTGTGGGTGGAAGATCCTGAAGGGAATCGCTACATGGACATGTTGAGCGCTTATTCCGCGCTGAATCATGGGCACAGACACCCGAAAGTCATTCAAGCATTAAAAGATCAGGCCGATAAAATCACGCTGACGTCGCGTGCGTTTTACAATGATAAATTGGGTCTGCTCTATGAACGGCTTGCAAAGTTAACGAACAAAAATATGATTTTACCGATGAATACAGGTGCAGAAGCGGTAGAAACAGCGATCAAAGCGATTCGCAGATGGGCCTATGATGTGAAAAAAGTGCCCGTGAATCAAGCAGAAATTATCGTCGCATCTGGGAACTTTCACGGTCGTACCACGACCATCATATCGTTTAGCTCCGATCAAGAATATCAGCGTGGATTTGGGCCGCTCACACCTGGATTTCGGATTGTTCCTTATGGTGACTTGGAGGCTTTGAAAAGCGCGATTGGTCCCAATACGGCAGCATTTCTTGTAGAACCAATCCAAGGGGAAGCGGGTATTATTATCCCTCCAGAAGGGTTTCTGAAGTCGGCCTATGAATTATGTAAACAAAACAATGTGTTATTTGTAGCCGATGAAATTCAAACAGGGCTTGGACGAACAGGAAAAGTATTTGCTTGCGACTGGGAAAACGTCGAGCCTGATATGTACATTATTGGCAAAGCGCTCGGTGGTGGTGTGTTTCCCGTATCTGCGGTGGCTGCGGATAAAGGGATACTTGGGCTGTTTGAGCCCGGGTCGCACGGATCCACATTTGGAGGCAATCCGCTAGGCAGCGCGGTGGCAGTTGCCGCACTTGATGCGTTAGAAGAGGAAGAACTCGTGCAACGTTCGCAAGATCTCGGGAAATATTTTCTAGATAAATTAGCAGAGATTAAACATCCACTCATCAAAGAAGTGCGAGGTCGAGGCTTGTTTATTGGACTGGAATTAACTACGAAAGCCCGCCCTTATTGTGAACAACTAAAAGATCTCGGTGTGTTATGTAAAGAGACGCATGATCATACGATTCGCTTTGCACCGCCTTTGATCATCACAAAAGATGAATTGGATTGGGCACTGGAGAAAATTTCGCAAGTATTCGCATAAGACATAGACAGGGGCGCTTGCTGACAAGTCGGGGAATAAGAACTTGTTCGCAAGCGCTATTTTTATTGCATTTTACGCTGCCAAATGCCTGGAATAATGGAGACGATGACTGCCAATACGATCATCAGTGCGGCCATCGGTAGAATTTGATCAAATCCACCAGAGGTAAATTGTACCCAGATGTCGACGGGAACTGTGTATGGATGATAGGCCATGATCATGGTCGCGCCAAATTCCCCCATTGCTCTGGCAAAGGTGAGCAGGATGCCGGAGAAAATCGCCGCGCGGGCAAGGGGCAAACTGACAGAAAAAAAGATTCGCCAGATTCCGCCGCCAAGAATTTGTGTGGCTTCTTTCAATTCTGCGGGTACTTCTTCAAACCCAGCTTTGGCGGCAAGAATTAAAAATGGACTCGTGATATACGTTTGCGCTAGAATGACCCCAAACATCGAATTCACCGCATTTAATTGAATGTTGCCAAGCCATGATCCGATCATTGTTTCCGGGCCGTATAAAAATAGTTGGGCAATTCCGCCTACCACTGGCGGCAAAATGAGTGGCAACACGAGGATGCTGTTCGCGAGTCCCCGCACCCAGTTTTTCTTCAAAGACAGCCAGTAGGCAGTCGGCAAGCCAAAGACCACGCTAAAAAGCGTGGTCATTAGCGCCGATGCGACAGATGTAAAAAGCGCTCCCTGTATTTCGGGATTCTCTGCTGCATTGACAAATTGCAAAAAAGTAAGGCTCCCCATCATGTGAAGCAGTGGAGCCGCGATATAGAAGAGGGGCAACAGCGCTAATAGTGTTAACACTGTTGACCGTCCGTTTCGAGCTATCATGCTGTTTGTTCCCTTCGCTTAGATCAGTGGTCGTAAGGATTTTGGCAACGCCGATAGTTTTCCGACCAGTTGTTTTTTCACGGGTGTAAATCCGTCTTGCATTAGGATCTTGTGACCTGCTCCTGCCACTAGATAGCGTACAAACGTCTCCGCACCTTTTTCATTTTTTACTGTAGCAGGAATGGTAATCGTGAAAAGAATCGGTGCTCCCTTTTGGGATTTGCCCTTCGGTGGCTGATACGAAGCCTGCGCATAGTATTTCGCATCTTTTACATCACCCAAATTAATGGCGCTGGGCAGTGTGATATAGGGCACGTGCCATTCTACCGCCTCATGCTTATAGGCTACTATCGCGTCCATTTGTCCTGTTGTCAATTGGGCGAGCAACGTTTCCTCTGGATATACCTGGCTTGTATTCTCGACGGTGCCTAGTATTTTCTTAAAGAGGTTCGGTTGATGGTAATACTTTTGCGCCAGTTCAAACATAAAGAGCGTGCTGACGCCTTTGGGATCAAGGATGGGATCGGTTCGCCCAAATCGGAATCCTTTTTGCTCAAGCACATTGTACCAAGCAATCTGTCCTTTTTCAGCCTTGACAAGTGAGGGATAGAATTTACTTGACTTGGAGAAGGCGATCACTAATTGATCAGCGGCGAGTGGCAGGTACCATTTGACTAGGTTGTGGTTTTGGTTGCCCATTAAAAGTTGTGTGTTGATACTGGGTGATGCGCTGATAAATACATCGGGACTGGAGATCCCTGATTTGATCATCTGTGCAAGCGCGCTAGATCCTTTGCCTTCACCTTGAAATTCAATCCCAAAACGATGGCTTAAGTCGGGCCGGATTTTGTTTTCCATCACAGCAGTCATCGACCCTGCGTAAAGGACAAAAATTTGCGATTTACCTGCGGCAAGTGATGGGGGTACACTCGCGACTGTCAATCCGGCAGCAACCACACCGGAGGCTAGAATGGACGTTGAAATGGCATGCCACTTTTTCATCTAGGCACCTACCTATACATGTATTTGAACACCGGTTTGGGAAATATCATAGGGAGCCAATGACTGCAGTTCCATGCGAAATCGGTCAGTCATCAGTGTCTCTAGAAAATTTTGGATCGGATCCTTACTGATCAACGAATCAGGGATTAATAGGACACAAGTTTCCTGTTGCACGGGAATAAAGGAAAGTCCAAGGGCAGCAGCCGCACTCGCGTGTCCCACGCCGACATCGGCCAGCTTGTTCGCTACGGCAGCGGCGATATTGAGATGACCATGCGCTTCCACGTTGTAGCCTGGAATATTTGCCGAAACTGCGTTGACCGCACGCAACTGTGCGTCCAGAAAATCACGGGAACCCGACCCTCGTTCGCGGTTGATCAGGCGCAATCGACCAGTGAGGAGATCTTGTGCTCCTGTTATTCCTTGCGGATTTCCGGCCGGAACAATCCAACCCATTTCTTCTCTGACAAAGTGAAACATATGCATCGGTGAGCCTGTCCACACGAGCGGGTGTTCCGGAGAATAGTGAATGGCGGCGATATGGGCCACACTGCTCTCTAGATCGCGTAACGCTTGGTGATTCGAGCGGTTAAACCAGATTGCTCGCTCCGTGGCAGAACGTGATCCTGCATAGTGGGATAAAAGCCCGAGGCCAATTTCGCAACCAGACACAAACACGGTTCTGGCCACATCATTTGTCCTTTGAAACAATTTGACCTGCATACGATCATCATGCTGATAGGCTAACTTGTTCGCGATGCCGTGGACTGGTTGAGTCAAAAAATCCACTTCCTCATAATTCGCAGATCGCGCAACCCACTCACCTCCTAGTTCACTGACGTAAACACGCGGCTGAAATTCATGCGTTGGATCTTGAACAATGAGTCTGGCCTCCACTTCGCGATTATCGTTATCGACAATGATCTCCTCGACAGTTGTCGTGAGCATCTTTGCGATGCGCAGTGCCACCAGCGCACTCGGACACACATCGCCCGTCTCTATCAACCGAACGGATTGCCGGGTGATGCCTACGGCTTTTGCCAACTCATCCCTGGACATGCCTTTGCGAGTTCTCGCTTCCTGTACCCGATTCGGATACTTGATGGTGCATCATCCCTCTTCAATTCATTTATACGTTAAATATATATTACGTTTGTTAAATTTATTTTACAAGCGATAATCTAACGAAATTAGCCGTAATAACTTCGAGTGTGATGAAAATGTGGCACACGGTGCTTTAGCTTCTATGATAAAATCGAGAAGCGATCACGTACTGACTGTTTTCGCCTAATGATAATTCAGGAGATATCGACTTATGGAACGTGGGTTAACAGCATTTAATCGTATTGGCCTCACCCTTCAGGTGGCGAAAACCGCCCTTGCTACAGGGCTGTCATGGTGGATTGCTTCAATGCTCTCGCTTAATCATTACCCTTACTTTGCGGCGCTCGGTGCTATTTTCACAGTGCAAGTCACCATCATGGATTCGATTCAAAAAGCGGTTCAACGTATTATCGGCATTATTGGCGGCGTGATCATCAGCATGTTGATCGGTCACTGGCTACCACTTAATGCGGGTTCCATCACACTTGTCGTGCTCGTTGGAATGGCTCTGTCTACGGCACTGCGCCTAAGCCCACCAATTACTTCTCAAGTGGCGGTGAGCTCCCTACTGGTTCTGGCTTTTGGCAATACCCCCGGTTACGCTGTGGGACGCATTATCGAAACTATCATTGGTTGTTTCATTGCGGTTATCGTGAACATTGTGATTGTTCCTCCCAATGCCATCCCCAAAGCCGAGCAACAAATTTTGCAACTCGGAGCGCGCGCTGATGCCGTATTACGGGACCTTGCTTTCGCCTATCATGAACAAATTTTGAGTGCCGTTGACCTTCCGTATGTGCAAGAACTCGTCGATCAAACGGAACAAAGTTTTCAAGCAGTGCAATTGGCGCAACAAAGTTTGCGATATAGTCCACTCTTAAGAAATAGGCAGTCCCGCCTCGTGCAAGTATTAAAGGCGATTAGCCGCTTTGAACACATTACGATCCAAATCCGAGGCATCGCTCGCGGATTAGTGGATCTTGGGCACCAAAATGAGCCAGTGCCAAGTCTGGTTCAAGCGATCGAGACTACCGCACCCTGCGTAGGCTTGTTTGGCGAAT
>DAIELO010000279.1 GCA_027341705.1 Caryophanales bacterium | reverse complement strand
AGAGTCCTGTGTGGCAATACTTTTGTGGTCAAGAGTATTTCGAACACTGCCAGCCCTGTGACCCTACCAAGCTGGTTCAGTTCCGCAAGCAATTGAGCGAAGCTGGTGCTGAGGAGATGTTGGCCAAGACCATTGAAGCGGCAGTGACTATGAAGGCTGTCCGTGTGGCTGATCTAGAGCAGGTCATTGTGGATACCACGGTGATGGAAAAAGCGATGGCTTATCCTACCGATAGCCGGTTGCTGGAGATTGCCCGACATAAGCTGGTGAAGATAGCCAAACACCATGGCGTGGCTTTGAAGCAGACCTTGGCTAAAGAGGGAAAGCTACTCCGACTGCAGGCTGGGCGCTATGCTCATGCCAAGCAGTACAAGCGCATGCATAAGGCTATTAAGCGTCAGCGTACTATCGTAGGGAAGTTGTTACGTGCCTTGAAACAACGTCACGAGGTGGTAGCTGCCCAGTCTGAGATGTTAAGCCGTATTGAAAAGTTGCTTATCCAGGGGCGCAAAGACAAGAACAAGATTTACGCCTTGCATGCACCTGAGGTTGAGTGTATTTCCAAGGGAAAAGCGCGTCAGCCCTATGAGTTTGGCGTGAAGGCCTCCGTGGCGGTAACAGCCCAACAAGGGTTAGTGGTGGGGTGCAGGACTTTTCCAGGCAATCCGTATGATGGGCATACGCTGGAAGAACAAGTCGAGCAAACCACGATTTTGCTTCAGGATATACCGCAGTC
>DAIELO010000278.1 GCA_027341705.1 Caryophanales bacterium | reverse complement strand
ATTCATAATAGTGGTCACAAAAGCATAAATGCCGACAACTATGCCGCCTAGTTGCGACATCAGTCCCGCGCGCAACACTTGCCACAATGATCTACCCCGCCTAGTTGCCCTAATCCCTGCCATAATGACAACCATTGCCCACAATACGCCAAGCAGTTGTTGACCCCACAGAAAATCGGGAATGACCATTGAGATGACTAAAGACAAGATAATTACCAATAGGTAGCTATCCAAAAAAAATCTCGTCAAGTGATCATTCCCCCCCTATCTGCTCTTCCAGTCAGCAATTCGATACAAAATAGGACTACGCGCTAAATCATCCGGAACTATCCACTCATTAGATGGACATAGCTTGACTCCGCACATGGAAAACGAATTCCAAATGAGCTTACTGCAGTATTCACTATTTTGGTCACGAATAGTGGTAAATGGATTATACGGAGTACCGAGACTTCGAACGGCAAGTGAGGCGACGCGCCTTTTGAGAGAATTAGGGAGTCTGGGACGATAAATCGCTAACTCATCATAGGACTGATAAACTGATAAATAATTTAGTACAGTACCTTTAGAAAAATCATTGGCGTCAATGGTTTTACCTGCACCAACATAAAGTGCAGCATGTGTCCAGTACCCATATGCGCCATCTGGATTATGGAGGAGGATAATGTCACCCATTTTTAAGCTATCAAAATGAGCGCCATTAGGAATGCCATGGTAAGTGCCGTTAAAATGACCCTTGATTATCTCTCG
>DAIELO010000277.1 GCA_027341705.1 Caryophanales bacterium | reverse complement strand
CTGCAGGAAACGACAGTTCCGCCCCAGGATTTCGGCTGTGCGGTACCCGGTCAGGCGGACGAACGCCGCATTGGCATAGACGATAGGGTGGCCCGGCCGCAGGTGGTCCGTTACCAGAACGCCATCGGCGGACTGGTCCAGAACCGCCAGGGCCTGATCCGATGTCAGCATCCCCGATGCGGCTTCGTCATCTCGCAATGATATCGACCCCGAAGAAAAAATAAACCATTATCAATTAGTTATGCTAAAGTTAGCGCCAATTTGCAACGGATGCAATACCCTGGCGAAATGGTTCGGGGAGCTTTCCAATCGACCCGCGGACAGCGGTTTGCGAAGGAACCGGCTTCTGGCCCTGGCACCATTTCAGCAAACAACACCAGAGAGGAAAATGGCTCGGGCGGTAGGATTCGAACCTACGACCAATCGGTTAACAGCCGATTGCTCTACCGCTGAGCTACGCCCGAACACGCACCCGGCAGCGGTGGCCGGGAGGGCGCCTATCTAGTGTCCCCGGCCGGGGCGGTCAACACGGAAAGCGTCTGTTCGGCGAGGAAGTTTGCGAACACCCCCGAACCGACCCCCGCCCGGGAAAATGGCAGGCCCCCTTGGGGTGTCCGGCGGCCGCGCCAGCGGTATGGCCAGAGCGTCCGGCGAGATTGTTTTGTGCCGCGGTGCGGACGCGTCTCGACAGGCGGGTTCGGTCTTGGCATAAGGCGCTTTCCGTGGCGGGTGTGGCGGAACGGTAGACGC
>DAIELO010000276.1 GCA_027341705.1 Caryophanales bacterium | reverse complement strand
ACTACTTACCAGTCATCAACGAAAATCAGAGGAAGGCTTGGGAGCAGCGAGAGGCAGAAGTCGAGGCAGGAACCAGAACCAAAAACCAAGAGAAGCCGAAGCTGTTTTCTGCTCCTATGAAGGAGACATCCTATCTTGGGTATGCACTTCTAGATGTGCTGTTTCGCACGATGAAAGAAGACCAGTGCGCTGGACAATGACTTCATCCCAACTTACGGAGAAATCCAAGGGGACGAAAAGCCAGTGTTTTCCGGTAGGCGCAAGTACCGTGGCTTGTACGTGGCAAAAGACGGCACGAAGATCAACGCGGATGTGAATGGAGCCGCGAACATTCTGAGAAAAGTATTCCCCAACGCATTTGCCAAGGGGATAGTGGGGTGCGTGAAGACTCCACTGGTAGTGAAACTTTACTCCAGAAACTCCGACCTCAACGCGTCAGCGTAGGTGGGAGAGATTCATCACCAACTGAATAATACTCTGCTATATTTGATGGTCAGATTTCCTTTTCCTTTGTACATTATAAGAAGGAGGGGGTTACATGGCACGCACATCATCATCACCACCAAGTTCACAGGAGAGATTAGCACGGCAATTGGACGTAGGGACGCAGGGCAAAGTTAATCATCCCTTGCTTGGTCGACTGATTGATTTATTGTTTCCTGAGCCGGCTCACTGTCCGCTTTGTGACTTTCCGTTTTCGCATGAGCCTAAAGGTTGGTCACGGGTGCATCTCTGCGTTCGTTGTCAAGAGGATGTGGCAGAAATCATGGGTGGCGTTTGTCGCACATGCGGTCGACC
>DAIELO010000275.1 GCA_027341705.1 Caryophanales bacterium | reverse complement strand
CAGCCCACGCTGCTGGGAAGCGATAGGAATAAAATGTGGCAATAATAGAGTAATGATAGGCTTGATTGTAATTATTTTGTAGCAGGTAAGCATCAGCTAGCTGAGTGTACAAATATTGGTAGAACCAAAGTCCGCCTGCATTAGAAACAGCGTGTGCATTGGCAATGTTCACATGTAAGGCTATAAGTTTTGTATAGGATCTAGGTGTTTTTTGCTCAACGTCGCGTAGTATGTCAATGCCCTCTCTTATCTTTCCTTGTTCAATGAGCAATACCCCGTGGACAGTTCTAATCTCTGCAGATCCATCATGAGGATGTTGTGAAAAAAAGGCTTCAGCTTGCTTAAGCTTTCGGTACTGAAGGCAGGCTCCTATGTAGTTATATTGTACGAAAATATCTTTGGGATTTTCTTTCATGGCCCAGGACCAGAGTGTGAAGTTATTGGTCCAAAGAGGGATAGTCATGCGAACTGTGATAATAGACAGAGCTAGCCATATCACAGCTAGAATTTGAGGGGCTTTATTGAGGCGGCTAAGATGAGCGTTAAGCTGACTGGGAACATGTAGTCGGGAAAGCGCAATTGAAAAAAATACAAGCGGTAACGTTAAAAATCGATCCTGGGCCATATTGTTATTTATTGTAAGGGGAATGATATTGCTGACGGGTAAAAGTGCAGTTAGCCAAAGAGTACCCAAAATAAGAGAAGTTGTTCTTTTAAGTAGTGTTGTAAAAATAAGGATTAGGCAAGCCGCTAAACTTAAAAAGCCTGTTATATAGTCTATCCAGCCAAAGTTAAGAAGTGTTGATGTATGTATAGATCCAAAATAGCCAAATGGAAATATGCTTATTTTAAAGTA
>DAIELO010000274.1 GCA_027341705.1 Caryophanales bacterium | reverse complement strand
GATTGGCTAGAATTAGCGTTTGCTAATAAACCATTCAACGTGTTGCTACCTGGTATGGAATAACCCACACTATCAATTAAACCAGCTGTCGTACTTGAAGAATTGCCAGCTATCATCTGTGTCGTCGACATTGTGGGATAGGCCGATGACGTTTGCCCCTGATACTGTAACAGCTGCAGTAAGGTTTGATTGGTCGAAAGCGGCGAAATATTCATCTCATCACCCTTTATCACCAGAATAACTTTCCTTCAGCGTATCATAATTGCCTACTAAAGAAAACATCGACATAAAATGATATGGTGACCCAACATACTACCGTTATCCACGTTTCGTTCCACAGCTTAATTGCAAGCTTCCATAATTCCGAGTGTGGATCCCAAAATAGCAATGCTGTACGCTTGTTGGCATTATGAAAAGCATGATTTTGTGCCAGCGACTCAAACAGCTCTGCCGCCTTCTCGAAAATTGATGGGTAGGCCTCTTCTCCAAACGCGGATTGTTTTGTCCGGTTCATCCTGGATTCAGTAAATTCGAAAAATTCTCGCCAACCTATTCACCCGGTGAAAATTCCCGGATCACATAAAGATTGATTGCGATCACTTCCTCATCGGTTAGGAATGTAATCATCGATCTTTCAAACCTTCAAGGAATCGTGGATCAAGCTCCTGCGGGAATGTAGGGGGCTTTGCGTAACACAATTTCACCTTCACTCTCGTTTACGGTGATTTCTAGATCGTCACGTGCTCCCTCACTATTCTTATGTTAGTTAATATACAGTAACAGGTTATATCGATTATCAAAGTAATACAGAATGGGGAACGAGGTAAAAATGGTCAACACTACTCAAAACGTGTGGGCGCACACATCGCTGTAAAATTCCAGTTCATTTTCAACCCATAAAATGGGTTCAACATTT
>DAIELO010000273.1 GCA_027341705.1 Caryophanales bacterium | reverse complement strand
CCGGCCACTGCAAATGTCTTCTTGAACATGTCGCACTCCGCTGAATTGGGTAATTCACTCGCCCCAGAGGTCGGTGTCCTCACCGGCCGCTCGCTGTACAGTCCCCTGCATAACGCATGCCATCTGTATCATTCAATGAGTTACGACGCTCCCCCTGGGAAATCGTAAAAACGGCCGACAGCCTCGCCTGTTTCGGAGCCATTCGCTCGATCTGGTCTTCCGGTCGCCCAGAGGACCGCCGTTCACGGCGCTCTCGACCGGCATTCCCACGGAGCCGGTGACGAGGGCAGCCCCTCTGCATCGGAAGGTGACGGCGGCGGTGAGTGCCTATAGAATGCGCGACCCTGGCGCCGGGATAGCTCAGTTGGTAGAGCAGCGCATTCGTAATGCGCGGGTCGTAGGTTCGAATCCTATTCCCGGCACCATCAGATCAATCACTTAGGCTCGCCACCTCGAGGATCTGATCCGCTGCAAGTGCATGGTAAGCGCACGAAGTGGGGATCCTACCGCTCCTCATTCCGGCAGCGGGGCGGTTCCGGACACGCCAAGGTGCCGAGGACCGCGGGAGGGCTATCGCAGAGGGAGGTAGATCTTCCGGGGGAGAATGCGCGGGCGAATCAGCAAGGGGTCGCTGCGCGCGTCCTGAGAAGATCAAGCGCCGCCCGCAGATCCTGCCGCAGCAACTCGACTTCGGATGGTGTCAGCATCCGCGGTGTTTTCGAGGTGGCGAGCTTCCGACCGGGTAAGGCAATCGAAGCCGAACCTGAAGCTTTGTCGCCACCACTCTTCGAGTTGTGCGCCATGTTCCGCTCTCAATGCCAGTCTCTGGGTCTCATCGGGAACCAGCTTTGCCGAATAGGGCTTTCCGGTGAATACCGTGGTTCCCAGAATCTCCCCACCCTGCCCGCGGATGAACCCGGCCAGATTGGCCAACGTTCCACC
>DAIELO010000272.1 GCA_027341705.1 Caryophanales bacterium | reverse complement strand
AGTGCTGGGTGTAGGCCATAAATCAGGGCAGCCAGTATGGGGCGCCAATAACCTGTTTCTCCTTCTGCATCATTAAAATATAATGCTAATTGATAAACCAGAACACTATTTATGCAGAGAAGCATTAAGTTGACAGAGTGTGCAATGGCTGCACTTAAACCCAAGGTGGTAAATTGTAGGGCCAGGGTTGCCATCACTAAAGGACGAAAGTAAGAAGATTCTTGAAAAATTGGCTTCCATATGGCCTGCCAAGCCATGCTTTTAACTCGCAATGCCGGATTCATTATAAACATACTGATATCATCCCAGACATAGCTGAGATGGAATACATATGGTATGTAAGCAAGAAAGATAAGGCCGAATATGACTATTGAACCTATCAAGTTCTTATGTGATTGGATTTTCTTAACTAAGATGTTAAGTTTCATGGACATTTTAATGCATCAAATTTTATGAGTTAGGTATATCCACTATGGCAATTCAATAAAAAGCCGGCCTCATGTGGCCGGCTAAATGTGACATATCAAATTTCTAAGAATTAACGACAGATTACTGGCAGATATGAACTGTTTGGCATCGGGTTAGCGGGATTTTTGGCAGCGGTATTGATTGCACTTAAGTTGGTATTCTTAAGGGCGTTCTGTGCTGAGGTTCCATCATTACAAACCCATGTGATATCGCCGTTCTGTGATTTGTAAGCAAAGAAAGAGATATTGGATCCATTGATGGCTTGGTTCACGGCACTTCCACCATAATAAACATCAATTTCTCCTGGGGCGGTCATACTCACTTCTGACACATACGTGCCTTGGATTGAGCTGGTTATCCCAAGATCACCATTGCCGCTGACGCTGCCCAAGGCACTATTGCCTGTAGCGGCATACGTTTCTGCATAGGCTGTCTCAACGCCAGAAACCAGTGAAGTACCTTCGGAGACCTGGGCGCGGATGGTATAGTTCTGGTAAGCAGGGATGGC
>DAIELO010000271.1 GCA_027341705.1 Caryophanales bacterium | reverse complement strand
GAACATTGTCCAAGCCTTGACCCCACAAGGAATGATCTCCAATGTGAGGTCTGGCCTTTTTTTGGTTCAAAATCAAACCCTCCTGTTGCTGTGTCAAAAACCCAATCCGGTTGTAGCCAAGGAATAATGTCATAGTGACATGAAGCAAAAATCACATTTTTTATACTGTTTGCCTTTATGAAACGAGCTACAGCTGTGCTACAGCTACAGGCTACAGCTCTATCAACAACACTTGTAAACTCATCAATCCTAGCTCCTGTTTTTATCCTTCTTGCTAAGTCTGCTCGGAATTTCTCCCCTGTAGAAAGGACTTCATATTCTCTCAGCCAAGACGGAATACTGTTAAGTCCAACACCTGACAAGCGTTGTGCTGCTTCTTTTGCATCAGTAAAATGGCTTGCAACAGATATTCCATCTCTCCATGTGACATTTTCTAGTTGTCCCAACAATGTAGATTTTCCACTTCCTGATGGCCCGACAATTAAACCTATGCTAAAATCCTTTGGTGGCGAAAATTCTGGAGGTTCAAAAGTCGTAGTTCCATCAAAATCATAGTCAAATAAACTACTTATATCGCGTGTAATAGCGTCTTGTTCTACTGTATTTTTCATTGTGAAACCCTCTTAACTCAATTTACAGTTAATGGTGCAATATAAATATACCTTATCGTGCTTTCTAGTCCATCATAGCGAGGATCAATTAACTCTACTAATCCTCGTTCTTGCAGGGTTATCTTCGTATAACCGTGTGATGCAGCATAAGCTAGAGCTTTCTTTTTTGAAGAAAAATATATTAGGCCATCATCTACATCATCTTCAATATAAGTGCAAGTGTATATTGTCAACACGGCATCTTCCTCGTTTATGCTCTGACATTTGCATCTTATCTCTTTCTATAGTCCTTGTCAAGCATCTATAAAGAAGATATTTTCATATAGCAACATAAACTTCCCGAGCCACCTGTTCTCCCAAGCAACTGATCTTGGAGACAGACAATCCTTCCGTGAGGTTGGCTTCTGCCCACTTTA
>DAIELO010000270.1 GCA_027341705.1 Caryophanales bacterium | reverse complement strand
GCCTCATAAAACTCAATGGGATGAGCTAAATCACTCTCAACAAAACCTAAAGGTAGCAGAGTTTCTTTAGGGTAGGTGGTTTTCTTCTTGCAAACCTTACAAAGTCTCCGTGCTAAGCGCTGAGCTATCACCAAGTTGACCGATGTCGCTATATTAAACGAAGGGACCCCCATATTCCGTAAACGGGTTAACGTTTCTGGTGCTGAATTGGTATGCAGGGTAGACATGACCATGTGCCCTGTTTGCGCAGCCTTGACAGCAATTTCTGCGGTCTCCAAGTCTCGAATTTCACCAACCATGATGATGTCAGGGTCTTGGCGAAGAAACGATTTAAGGGCTACGGCAAATGTTAAGCCCACTTTATTGTTGACATTAACCTGATTAATGCCCTCAAGATTGATTTCGACAGGATCCTCTGCTGTGGATATGTTGATATCAGCGCGGTTTAGAATGTTGATGCCTGTGTAAAGTGATACGGTTTTTCCCGATCCTGTAGGTCCCGTGATTAGTAACATGCCTTGAGGTCGGTCCAGGGCATCCATAAAGAGCGCTTTTTGCTCCGGCTCGTAACCCAGGGCATCAATACCTAACTTCGCGCTGGATGGATCCAGGATACGTAGGACTAATTTTTCACCAAATAGGGTAGGCAAAGAGTTAACACGAAAGTCGATAGCTTTGGTTGGCGAAATACGCAATTTGATTCGGCCATCCTGAGGTAAGCGACGCTCAGAGATGTCCATCTGCGACATCACCTTAAGTCGTGCAGCCATCTTGCCAGCTAAATTCACCGGTGGTTTATAGATCTCGCGCAACACACCATCTACTCGGAATCGAACTCTGAATGATTTTTCATAGGGTTCAAAGTGTAAATCTGAGGCGCCTATGGCAATGGCATCTTTGAGCATCTTGGTGATGAATTTAACGACGGGAGCATCATCTTCAGTAGCATCGACACTAACTTCTTCTTCGTCTTGTATTTCCTCTAGCTCCAAGCCTGAAAGATCTTCATCGCTAACATCCATGCTGGTGTTTTTGGCTTGGAAGTAGGCATCCAGCAATTGTTTGAGCTTATCATCTTCTACCAGTATG
>DAIELO010000026.1 GCA_027341705.1 Caryophanales bacterium | reverse complement strand
TGAGACCGAGGAGGCACTCGATCGCAAAGAGTTTTCAAAGGCGCTCGAAAGCATTTGGCAACTTGTTCGACGTGGCAATCGTTATATTGACGAAACGGCACCGTGGGCGCTGAATAAGGCGGGTGACGGGGAACGTCTGAATACGGTGCTATACACGATGTTTGAATTATTGCGAATTGTCAGCGTGTTGATCCAGCCGTTTATGCCAAAAACGGCACCTGAGATGTGGCAGCAGATGGGCATCGCGGACGGTGAATTGACGACGTGGGATGCTGCTCGAAAATTCGGCGCACTACCGGGGGGATTGGTGACAGTGCCTGGGGAACCGCTGTTTCCGCGGCTTGATATTGAAAAAGAGTTGGCTGAATTAGGCGTACTGGCACCTGATCAGTCTGTTCAAAAACCCGTTGATCAACCACATAAGGAGAGCATAGGTGTGATTTCATTGATTGACATTGAAGATTTTTCAAAAGTTGAGTTGCGTGTGGCGCAAGTAGTCGGCGCAGAAAAAATTGAAAAAGCGGATAAATTACTAAAGCTGCAATTGGATTTGGGCTTCGAAGTCAGGCAAGTGGTGAGTGGGATTGCCAAACACTATACGCCTGAGCAACTGGTGGGACAAAAGGTGATTCTGGTGGCCAATTTGAAGCCAGTCAAGTTACGTGGGGTAGAGTCCCACGGTATGATTCTCGCAGCATCGACAGACGATCAATTGGTACTTGCCACTGTGTCGGGTGATATTCCTGTTGGAGCAAAAGTAAAATAACTGAGTGGGTGAAGCGACGTGGCGGTGGCCATTTTTGATACGCATACGCACCTTAATGATTCTACACTTTTTAACCAAGCGATAGAATTGGTGCAGCGAGCCGTCGATGCCGGGGTTAACCGCATGGTGGTGCCTGGTTATGATCAGGAATCATCACAGCGAGCGATGGAACTTGCTGCACGTTTTACGCAGGTCTACGCCGCGGTGGGTATCCATCCGCACGACGCCAAAACGGTGACTGATCAAGATTATGCTGATCTAGAATCGTGGGCAAACGATCCGAAAGTTGTTGCAATCGGGGAAATTGGGCTAGATTATTACTACGACAACTCGCCTCGTGATGTGCAGGCGGAAGTGTTTCGCACTCAAATGACCATTGCCAATCAGAAAAAGCTGCCGATCATTATCCATGATCGAGACGCTCACGGTGATGTGTTGGCACTGATCAAAGAGGCAGCACCTCTTCATGCAGGGGGTATCTTGCATAGCTTTTCTGGTAGTCTGGAAATGGCCGAGGAGTGCATGAAACTAGGGTTTTATCTTTCCTTTTCGGGGCCACTTACATTTAAGAACGCGAAACGTCCGCGTGAAGTGGCGGCGAGTCTTCCGCTAGATCGTTTGTTGGTGGAGACGGATGCTCCATATCTAACACCAGAACCTTATCGTGGCAAACAAAATGAACCCGCAAACGTGCGGTTGGTGTTGGAGAAACTTTTCGAAATACGTGAGGAAGCGGCTGACGTCATCGCGAATTCAGTGTATCAAAATGCGCTTCGCGTTTTTCAAATACAGGAGTGATATTTTTTTGCATATTGAAGAAGTGATTGTCGTTGAAGGAGAGCATGATCGGGATCGTGTGCAAAAAGCGGTACGAGCCGATGTGATTGTCACTGGGGGCTCAAGAATTCGTCAAGAAGTCTACTTGCAACTGGAGCGGGCAGTCAAGTTGCGAGGACTGATCATTCTGACAGACCCTGATTATGCTGGTGAGCAAATTAGACGAAAATTAGCGAAGCGTTTTCCCGCTAGCAAGCACGCCTATCTCGCACAACAACAAGCGCTCAAAAATGGGGATATAGGAGTCGAAAATGCGCCATTGGCGGATATTGTAATGGCGCTTTCTCAGGTTCGGAGTTTGGTAGAAGATGCTGAGTTGGAATTTTCGATGGATGATCTAATCGAGCATGGGCTTATCGGAACACCGAAGTCTGCAGTGCGAAGAGAGCAACTAGGAAAAAAAATGCAAATTGGATATGCTAATGGTAAATCGTTTTTGAAACGATTGAACACACTTCGTATCAGTCGGGAAGAATTTCTGCAGGCTTTGGCCACCATAGAGAGTGAGGGTGTGCAATGATCGCTCGCCTGTATCAGCCATCTGTCGCCAGAGAATTGTTGCGTGAGCACGGTTTTACACTAAAAAAACAGTATGGTCAAAATTTTTTAATTGACGGACATGTGCTAAATGATATTGTAGAAGAAGCGATGGCAGATGCTAATGACTCGTTGAAAGTAGCGGCATTAGAGATTGGTCCAGGCATTGGTACGCTTACACAGGCACTTGCAGAAGCCGGGTTTGAAAAAGTGCTGGCCATAGAAAAAGATCGTCAATTAATTCCTTTATTAAACGAAACGATGCGCCATTATCCTCAGGTAGAAGTGATTTTAGCTGACGCATTGAAATTTGACTTTTCCACGTTGCTGGACTCCTATAGGCATGAATTTTCATTTCGATTGGTAGCCAATTTGCCTTATTATATTACTACGCCCATTGTCATGAAAATGTTGGAATCCCAGTTGCCATTTGTGAAAATGGTGGTGATGGTGCAAAAGGAAGTAGCAGAACGCATGGTTGCCAAACCTGGTACGAAGGCGTATGGGGCACTTAGTGTGGCTATTCAATATTACGGGGAACCCTTTTACCTGCAGACTGTATCTGCGGCCTCATTCCTGCCCAATCCAGGCGTTCATTCCGCCATCGTATCCTTGCGCATGAGACCCCATCCAGATGCTGTCGGCGTGGATCGTATACTCTTTTTTAAGGTAGTCAGAGGTTCGTTTTCACAACGACGTAAAACGTTGCTGAATGCGTTAGCAGGTGAATTTCAAAATTTGTCGAAAAGTACTGTATCAAAGTGGATAAAATTAGCAAGTATTGATAGTAATCGCAGAGGCGAGACTTTGTCAATTCGCGAATTTGCCGAGCTGGCACACATGTATCAAGTACACTTTCAGCTCGGTGTCTGACAATCAAGAAGGCGGTGAAGCCAGATGCAGTTTGTCAGTCCCACAAAAGGTAGCATGTCACTGGAAGAAGTGGCGTTAGATATTATTCGGTATTGTGAAGAAATGCCGGCTCAACAGTATCGCTTGATTGTAGGGTCCGATTCTCAGCCTAGAACCGCGCGCCACGTCACCTTGTTTGTGACAGCTATTGTCATTCACAGGGTGGGGAAGGGTGCGCGTTTTTATTTTCTTAAACGTCCCTACAAAAAACCACTCGGATTTAAGCAAAGGATTTTTATGGAGGCCTCTTACGCACTAGAAATTGTGCAAGCACTCGAAACGGAAATGGGCAAATTAGGTAATCAATTACCGATTGAGATCCATCTTGATATTGGGGAAGGTGGAGAGACCAGGATACTCATCAAGGATGTGGTCGGATGGATCACCCAAAGTGGCTATACGGCGCACATTAAACCTGATTCCTTTGGTGCATCTAAAGTGGCGGATCGCTACACCAAAAGCTAACTACCTGTGACAATTTCACTTGAACAGCACCTCTATAGGCCAATGCACATAAGATGAAATGCTGGATGTGCAATCGGCGATGGAGGATGCATCATGTGGAAAATTGGTGACGTAGTGGTAAGAAAATCTTATCGAAAAGACATTTGTTTTATGATCGCCGCGATAGATAGTAGTTCGGGTACAGCAGTATTAAAAGGGATGGATGTCCGGTTAATTGCGGATGCCTCATTAGATGATTTAGAAGCAATCACCAAAGAGGAGTTTGATTCGTATCGAATTTCTCAATTTAAGCTTGAAAATGAATCGTTACGACTGGTACAACTTCGTCGGCAGGTGGAACGGGAGAAATTAGGCTATCGATCAGAACGGAAGCGGAAATCCGAAGATTTTTTTGAATTGCCTGGCCGTGTGCTTCATCTAGATGGTGATGGTACCTATTTGGAGAAGTGCCTACTGACGTATAATAAACTAGGCATTCGCGCGGTCGGAAAAAATCTACCTGAGGCAGAAATGGTGAATTTCATGCCCAAACTCTTAAACGAGTATGAACCAGATATTTTAATTATCACAGGTCATGACAGTGTATTGCGCGAAGGTAAGCACAGTGAAATGCTACGTATGGATCAATATCGCAACTCGAATAATTTCGTGCAGGCAGTGCGTGCGGCAAGGCGATATGAACGTAGCTTGGATGAGCTAATCATCTTTGCAGGAGCATGTCAATCTCATTTTGAAGCATTATTAGAAGCAGGAGCGAACTTTGCTAGCTCGCCGGAACGAATTTTAATTCATGCGCTTGATCCAGTACTGGTGGCTGAAAAAATTGCTTTTACGCCGATTCACGAAACGATTGATATCTATGAATTGGTGCAATCCACTATCACGGGGATTGAGGGGTTAGGTGGGATTGAATCTCGGGGAAAATACAGAATTGGCTTGCCCCGTTCTCGGTTTTGACCATAGGGAAGCAATGAAAATATGAAAAACTTATTTTATAATATTGACAAGAACAATCCAGCATTGATATAATGACTAATTCCTTGACACGTTTTTTGACTTGTGCTATACTTCATCTATGAAACGAGGTGGAGTAGGTGTCTGCAAAGAACGCTTTGCAGGATATTCGGCGTAATCTGGAAACTCTTGTGGGTGAAAAGATCTTGCTGCGTGCCAATGGTGGACGTCGCAAAACGGTGGAGAGGACAGGCGTTTTGGAGGAAACCTATCCTTCGGTTTTTGTTGTTAAACTTGATCAGGCGGAGAGTTCGTTTAAGCGAGTATCTTATAGTTATGCCGATGTCTTGACTGCAACTGTTGAATTACTGGTGCTTCGTGAGGATGAACAAATCCGAGTCGGTAGCGCTGAATAAATGATTGTGATTTAATTTTTAAATGATTGTGTTAGTGACTCTGGTAATTGATCTACTGAGGCTGTTTTCCGTCGAGTTGGCGGGAGACAGCCTTATTTGTGTTTAAGGCATAAGCAGGTAATAGGGGGGCAAGCTACAAAAGGACGCAATTTCCCGAAGGGGGGTTCCGACATGGGACGAAGGCGAACAATGATGTCTGAGTCGCTGAAGTACGAATTGGCGAAAGAATTAGGTTTTTATCCCACTGTGATGCAAGAAGGATGGAGTGGAATCACTACGCGTGATGCCGGAAATATGGTCAAACGCGCCATCGAAATTGCTGAGGAGTCTTTAGCGATGCGTACGAAAGGGTCGGGAGGATAACGGAGTGAGTTGCGACCGAGGCGGCTGTGGAAGCCGCCTTTTTTGAATAAGGGGTAGTCAATTTGGAGGTCGATTGCAAATTATGAGTGGACACAGGGGCCCTCTTGTTATTGTTGGTGGTGCAGAGGATAAGCATGAAGACATGTCGATTTTGCGAGAGTTTGTTCGCCTAGCTGGCGGAACACATGCACGCATTGTGGTCATGACGGTAGCGACGAAGTTGCCAATTGAAGTGGGGGCAGATTATATTGATGCATTTGGACGCTTGAGCGTGGAGGATGTGCGTACGTTTGATGTGTCCTCTAGGCAGGCGGCTAATCGAGATAGCGCATGTAAAGCCATTGAACAGGCTACAGGCGTTTTTTTTACAGGAGGAGAACAAATCCGTATTACTGAACTTTTAGGAGGCACTAAAGTCGATGCTGCGTTGCATGCTAGGCATGCAAGTGGTGTGGTGTTAGGTGGAACAAGTGCTGGTGCCTCGATGATGAGTAGTACGATGATTGTCGATGGCACGGGTGATACGAATCCGCGCCAAGGAATTGTGACGATGGCACCGGGGATGGAATTTATTGATGGCGTCGTCATCGATCAGCACTTTGCGCAGCGTGGAAGACTGGGCAGATTGCTTGCTGCTGTCGCTAAATATCCACACCATTTAGGGCTTGGCATCGATGAAAATACGGCGGTCATCGTGAATGGAAATGAGCTAGAGGTCATTGGCAAAGGCGCAGTGGTGATAGTGGACGCGGGGGCGCTGCTGTTCTCCAATATAGATAGATTACAAAAGGATGACCCAATGGCACTGTACGGGGTAAAACTTCATGTGTTGCCGGCAGGATTTCACTTTTTATTGCGGGAGCGGCAACCGGATATAGAACGCCTTACGAGGGGTGAACCTGTTTGAAAGTGGTCAATTTGCGGGTGCTTGAGGGACCTAACGTGTACTTGCACAGGCCGGTTATTGTCATGAGGCTAGATCTGGAAGAATTGACAGTTCGCGAAAGCAATCAATACCCAGGATTTGTGGATTGGTTGCTGCAAAAGTTGCCAGATTTAGCGGTGCATTATTGCGGTCTAGGACGGAAAGGCGGGTTTTTGGAAAGGTTGCAAGAAGGCACTTATTTTGGCCACGTTGTCGAACATGTGGTGTTGGAAATGGAACACGTGTTAGGGTATGAAGTGATCTATGGAAAAACACGCAATGCTGGGATGCCGAATCTTTACGACGTGGTAATGGAGATAGAATCGCCGCAGGTAGCGATGCAATTGATCAACATCGCCATCGAACTCGTTCAGGCAGGCGTGAATGGCTGGGAATTTGATTTGGAACGTCGGTTGGAAGATGTCCAGAGATTACAGGCTGTTACCGATTTGGGGCCGAGTACGAAAGCCATTGTGTGGGCGGCAAAACAAAGGAAAATCCCAGTTCGTCGGGTGGGAGCGCATAGCCTAGTACAATTGGGGACAGGGAAATATCGCAAGTGGATCAAGGCGACGCTGACTAGTCAAACTTCAGCTGTCGCAGTTGATATTGCCAGCGATAAGGAATTGACAAAATTGTTGTTGCAAGATGCCGGTCTTAGCGTGCCTGCAGGAGGCATGGCAGCCACACTGGAAGAAGCACGACACTGGTTTTTGAATTTGCGTAAACCAGTAGTCGTCAAACCACTTGATGGTTGCCAAGGGCAAGGGGTCACGCTGGAAGTGGAGCAAATTGCAGATTTGGAGCAGGCGTTTTACTTTGCACAAAAAATTTCACGTCAAGTGATTGTGGAAGAACAAATGGTGGGCAAACAGTACCGATTGTTAGTGGTAAATGGCAGGCTTGTTGCAGCGTCAGAGAGAGTTCCTGCTCATGTGATTGGTGACGGGGAGCATTCGGTAGAAGCGTTAATTCAGATTGCTAATCTCAATCCGTTGCGTGGGGATGACCATGAAAAACCTTTAACAAAAATTCCCGTTGATGAATTTGTGCAACATTTTCTCGCAAGAAAAAATATTACACTAGCACAAATTCCTAGTGCGGGAGAGGTGGTATTTCTTCGCGATGGGGCGAATTTGAGTACAGGGGGGATCGCGATTGATGTTACTGCGCGTGTACATCCTGTGCATGCAAGCATGGCCGTAAAGGCTGCTATGGTTATTGGGCTAGATGTCTGCGGGGTAGATTTGATTGCCCGCGAAATTAGTGATGATCACTCGGAGGCTGCCATTATTGAAGTCAATGCGGCACCAGGTATTCGCATGCATCATTTTCCTAGCATTGGTGAATCGCGGGATGTGGGTGAAGCCATTGTCAAAGCGCTATTTCCAACGGGGAGCAATTCACATGTGCCAATTGTTAGTGTGACGGGCACGAATGGGAAGACAACGACGACACGTTTAATCAGTCATATTTTACAGAAAATTAATCACGTAGTGGGAATGACAACCACAGATGGGGTGATAATCGGTGATCAGAAAATTTGGTCAGGAGACGCCTCAGGTCCAAGAAGTGCGCACATGGTGCTGTCTGACCCTACTGTGGATGTGGCGGTGTTAGAAACAGCGAGGGGTGGAATCCTGCGCGAAGGTTTGGGTTACGATTTGGCGGATGTGGCGGTGCTGACCAACGTTACAAGTGATCATATTGGGCAAGACGGACTCAAGACCATCGACGACATTGTTCACGTTAAATCACTGATAGCAGAATGTGTTCGTGAAGGTGGAACGGTGGTGTTGAATGCTGATGATAAGGAACTTGTAAAACTGGCAGCGCGGATAAAAACACGGATTGTGTGGATAAGTAAAGAAGAAGACAATGCCATCGTGAATATTCATTTAAAAGAGGGTGGTCAAGCCTTTTTTACAAGTAATGGTTGGCTAATGGAGGGCGCAGGGTCGCTCTTATGGCCGATTGCAAAAATTCAAGATATTCCGCTAACGATTCACGGTACTGCTGAATTTCATATTTACAATTTACTTTGTGCGATTGCCGCGGCAAGGCAACTGGGAGTGTCTAGGGCCATTTGCAAGTCAGCTGTTAATAGTTTTCATCCATTAGTGCACAATCCAGGGCGTGTTCAGATGTATCAAATGCCATCGGGATTAAAAGTCATTCTCGATTACGGGCATAATGAAGACGGGATGAAAGCAATCGGGAATATGGTTAAAAAATGGGCAATCAATTCAGTGCCGGCGATTATCGGTTATCCAGGGGATCGTAATGACACTGTGATTGAAGACGCCGCGCGAATGGCGGCGCACTATTTTTCCCCTATTGTTGTTAGAGAAGATGTAGATCTGCGTGGTCGTAGGCAGGGAGAACTAGCTAATTTGATTGCCAATGCAGTCGTCAGTGAACGTCCGGATGTAACGGTGACGAAGGTGTTAAATGAATTGGAATCGCTTGCATATGCATTGGACAAGTTTAGTCATCACGAGGTGCTGGTTATGTTTTTCGAAAAACTGGCACCTTTAGTCAAGATGATAGAGAATCATGGCGGTCAAGAAATTAGTTTGATGCAGGTGAGTCGCGAAATTATTCAGGCACGGTAAATCAAACTTGAAATCTTAGGATCCCCGCAATGATTTGCGGGGATTTCGTGCTATTTTTGATTGCATTCATGTAAAATGAACAAAGGGGGTGATGGGATGATTTATGAAAGGGCTAGGGCGAAAATCAATCTCACCCTTGATGTGCGGTACAAGCGTAATGATGGCTATCACGAATTAGAATCTGTCATGCAAACGGTTGATTTAAGCGACTATATTACGCTGTATCCGCGAGATGATGAGAAATTATCGCTTACTATCAATGTGCCCTTTTTACCAGTCGATGATAGAAATTTAGCGTATAAAGCAGCCCAAGTTTTTCGACACCTATACGGTATTAAAAAAGGAGTGCACATTGATATTGACAAACGCATTCCTGTGGCAGCAGGATTGGCAGGTGGTTCCTCTGATGCTGCGGCAGTACTTCGGGGGTTAAATCAGCTCTGGAATTTGAAGTTGTCAATTTCGGAAATTAGTGCCTTGGGAGCACAAGTGGGTTCTGATGTCCCATTTTGTATTATCGGCGGAACGGCCATTGTGCGTGGTCGAGGAGAGTGGGTGGAGTCATTACCTTTACACCCTACTTATTGGGTGGTATTGGCTAAGCCACCAATTGCGGTGTCTACAGCGGAGATTTATGCAGATTTGAAATTGGATGAGATTACGGAGCATCCCAAGGCGCAGTTGATGATTGCAGCGTTGCAGGATGGATCGTTGCAACGAGTGGCAGATGCGGCGGGTAATGTGTTAGAACAGGTGACCTTAATGAGATTCCCGGAAATTGAAAAGATAAAAGAGCAGGTATGTAAACACGGAGCTACTTTTAGTTTGATGTCAGGAAGTGGACCGACCGTTTTTGGACTAACAGACAAGGAACAGAAGGCAAAACGGATTTATAATAGTTTACGCAATGTGATGAAAGAAGTGTATTTATGTCAAACCTGTTAGTCGTGTATTATCAGGGGGAGGTTGCAGTGGGAATTCTAGGAGTGATATAGTCAGATTTGGATATGGAATGAGAGGTTGATTTGAAAGGAGAACAGCGGATGCGCAGGAATGAACGAATTGTGCGGTTGACTCGCCAATTGCTGGATCATCCCGGCAAACCGCTTTCCCTGACGGAGATGGCTGAAGAGTATGACGCAGCCAAATCTTCACTGAGTGAAGACCTTGCCATTATTCGATCAGTGATTGAGACAGAACAAGTAGGAAAGTTGCATACACAGACGGGCGCTATGGGTGGTGTCGTGTATCAACCAGGGATTTCTAGAGTTCGCGCAGAACATTTTATTAGTGACGCCATTGATCAATTGAGTCATGGGGATCGGATTTTGCCTGGTGGATACCTGTA
>DAIELO010000269.1 GCA_027341705.1 Caryophanales bacterium | reverse complement strand
CATGAAGGGACGAGCTATTGAAGTGACCATTTACTCCAACGTTACCCATGTGGCATCGTTGATCGGTGATCCGACCCGTACAGCCATCCTAATGGCTTTAATTGACGGCAAATCGTTACCTGCTGGTGAATTGGCTAAATTAGCCAACGTTTCCCCTCAAACAGCAAGTAACCACCTATCAAAGCTAGTAGATGGTGGACTAATTAAAGTCGAATCTTGGGGCCGTCATCGTTACTTCAGCCTTGCCAGTGCAGACATCGCCAAAGCAATAGAAGCCCTAGCGATCATCACTCCACCTGCACCAGTCCGTTCACTACGACAATCCAACCAGGCGAAAGCATTGCAGTTTGCCAGAACCTGCTACGATCACATCGCGGGAGAATTTGGTGTGAAATTTTCGCGCAGTCTTGTTCACAAAGGATACCTTGAAGAAGCGGATGATGGATACATACTGACTCGGATTGGAGAAACATGGTTGAGGGAATTCGGAATTAATGAGGCAAACATTCGAAAAGCTTCTTCCATCATTCCATGGCATATTGACTGGACTGAACGAGTTCACCATATCGCAGGCCCCATCGCTGTTGCTATCACAAAACATTTGCTTGAACTCAGTTGGATTACGCAAGGTCAAATTCAACGTTCAATCATCGTCACAGAACAAGGAAAACGGGAGTTTCAGAAACAATTTAATATCTCATTTGAATAAAAAGTCGCTTCGCAAAGAGTAGCGACGCACGCCAATGTTCATGTTCAGCACTTTTCTTACAATCACATTCTTAGCAGGTTTGAACAATTGAAGATTGCTCAATGACCTACCGACCATGTATCATTCCAAAACCTTAATATGTAACCGTTTATAAATACGGGAATCCCGCCACCGTCCTGATTGAGTGCTATAGGGGAGTTTGACCATATGCTGTACTTTCTTTAGTGTCAGGATGAGTCGTTTTGTACCAGACAAAATTGATTGGGATCAACACTTTGCAAGACATGAACAGTATTACCATCGTGAAATTGGTGATCGGCTGGAATTTCACAAAAATGCACAATCATTGGATATTACTTCGAACCACTCGCAAATCCTGTGGAGACCATTAGTGAACTTGTTCGCATATTCCGAGATTTCCTTGAATTCTTTACGTTTTATCTTGAATTGGGAAGAGCGCTAGTTCAGAACAAGGAAAAGAAAGGTGAATAGGTTTTCGGTTTCAATTTTGAGCATCCCTTGTCCTGATTTGATGAGAGATGCGTATAACGGATCAACATAAAGAAAGGAGTGGATCAACTTGTCCACTCCCTCATTTTAACCTAGCAAT
>DAIELO010000268.1 GCA_027341705.1 Caryophanales bacterium | reverse complement strand
AAACTTGTGTGTAAAAAGCCCCCCTAAAATCACCGCAGGGATAGTGGCCACCACTATCAGAAAAAATTCTTTTCGAGCTAATCGTCCCTCATGTTTGCTTACGACTTTAGAAGGAACAAAAACGGCCCGCAAAAACACAAGCCAATCCACGAAGAAAAAAATCAGCAATGCGATTGCCGTACCGACATGCAACATGACAAGATACGGGAGAAATACGGGGCTAGATTGAATAGCTGGCCAGTGGAACAAAAACGGAATTAAAACCCCATGGCCAACACTGCTGATGGGGAATAATTCCGTAATTCCTTGCACTAGGGCGAAAATAAGTGTTTGTAAAAGTGACATGAATAACTTTCCTCCTACTAACCGTTTCGCCCGTATTGTACCACATTACATATTACGACGATATTGTCCTCCCACTTCATAAAGTGCAGCAGATATCTGCCCCAGACTAGCTACTTTCACCGTTTCCATCAACTCCGCAAAAACATTACCACCGTTTTCGGCTACTTGCTTTAAGTTTGCCAATGCCATATCTGCTTCATCTTTGTGCAAAGTCTGAAATTTGCGAAGTGAATGGATCTGCAATTCTTTTTCGTCTGATGTCGCTCGTGCTAACTCAATCTCACGCGGCTTGTAATCAGCTTGTAACGTGAGTGGATTGATAAATGTATTCACCCCGATAATTGGCAATTCTCCGGAATGTTTGAGCGTTTCATAGTAAAGTGACTCTTCTTGAATTTTCCCACGTTGATATTGCAATTCCATCGCGCCTAACACCCCACCGCGCTCGTGAAGACGTAGAAATTCTTCTAATACTGATTGCTCTACTAGATCTGTTAATTCATCTACAATGTAGGCTCCTTGAATAGGATTCTCGTTTTTAGTCAAGCCAAACTCACGATTAATGATCATTTGAATGGCCATCGCTCTGCGCACTGAACCTTCAGTTGGTGTGGTAATTGCTTCATCATACGCATTCGTGTGCAGAGAATTTGTATTGTCATAAATTGCAAGCAGCGCCTGCAACGTTGTACGAATATCATTAAAATCCACTTCTTGTGCATGCAAAGAACGGCCAGATGTCTGAATGTGGTATTTCAATTTTTGACTTCGTTCATTCCCACCGTACAAATTTTTAATTACCACAGACCAAATCCTGCGTGCGACCCGTCCCATCACTGTATACTCAGGATCCATCCCATTACTAAAAAAGAAGGACAGATTTGCTGCAAAATCGTCAATATGCATGCCACGGCTCAGATAATACTCCACATACGTAAACGCATTGGCTAACGTGAATGCCAATTGCGTAATCGGATTGGCTCCTGCCTCCGCAATGTGATAGCCGCTGATCGACACAGAATAGTAATTGCGCACCTTGTTTTGGATAAAATAGTCTTGGATATCCCCCATCAGTCGAAGGGCAAA
>DAIELO010000267.1 GCA_027341705.1 Caryophanales bacterium | reverse complement strand
TTCATTGGCTGTTAAATTGTGGCGTGACCCCCACGGCGGGTTACCAATGATTAAATCAAATTGACTAGCGATAGCGAACGACTGGATAGAGTTTCGCAAGGCATCGTTAACAAAGATGCGAAATTCACTATCTTGTTCTTCTATAAAAGTGGGAGCTTCCAATGCAAGGTTGACCTTGCAAATCCACACGCTCACCGGGTCAATATCAAAGCCGACAAGACGTGCGCACAGTTGTCGATGAGCAACACGGGCATCTCCTCTTTCGTTAAAATATTGCTGGAATAACTTCCGGTACACTTTCATCAAAAACATACCTGAACCGCATGCGGGGTCAAGAACATACGGTAATCGTGAATGGTCTAATTTTGCAAGACTAATGTTTGTCAATTTGTCTGCTAAAATTTCAGGAGTAAAATATTGACCATTAATTTTTCTTGTATTTAATGGAGACATTGCCATATAGAATAGCCCGAGCGGGTCTTCATCAGGGAAATAAGTAAACGGGTTGTCGCTCATGACTTGTAAAAAGGTCAGTTCTCTAAGAGAGATATCCTCTTTTTTAAGTGTTTCTAATTCGCGAAACAACGATGAATAGTGACCAAGTTTCATTGTTCCATCTAAGACATGATGAATCAGGCACGTGTCGCCGTTTTGTGAACGCATTTGGAGGTGACCTCGCGAAATTAGCAGTTGTAATGCTGCTTCGTAAAGTAGCAATTGCAGGTTGAGTTGAGCATGCGATGACTGAATCCATTCTGAAATTGCGGTTAGTGTGTTCTGGTGGCGTACATTTTCCAATGGAATGTAGTTTTCATTTCGCGCACTTTTATTTCTGCGATGATTAAGTTTGGAAATTTGTCCTTGTTCAATTTGCAGCTTTAGATTGAGGAGATCTTTCGTGTCATAATATTTTGCGTGATCGATTATCGATGACACCTGTATTAATCCTTGTGCAGTCCAGTTGCGAAGTGTGGCAACAGAAATAGACAACATGTCGGCGGCAGTTGTTGAGTTGATCAATGTGGTGTCCGGGTCTTGATTGATGTCATTAGGCATTAATATTTTCTCCAGTATATGCAATTCATGATTGATTCTTATAATAACAGTATTTCAATCAGTAACATAGTGTGTTGCTACTAAAAGGAACACTCCGAAGCCTGCAAAGTGCAGTCATCGGAGCGCTTTTCCGCGTAAATTGGGTGTTAGGTTTAGTATGCAGCTATCGCTGGCCCAGTTCCCATGCCCGCCCCACCCATACTATAGGAAGGGACCAATAGGAAGAAGAGCACAAAGATGATCAAAAATACTACAGCCCATCGTGTATAGCCGCCGAACGTTCCGTACATTTTAATTCCTCCTTTTGAATTTGGTTTACTATACGCATTTGGTGAAATGGTAGTAACGACAAACGTCTAGAATCGGGAAATATGCCCTAAAAAACCTCATTGGTGGTGTCCAAACGCGGACACCACCA
>DAIELO010000266.1 GCA_027341705.1 Caryophanales bacterium | reverse complement strand
AAGCCATAGCAGTATGGTGGAATTCCAATAATTCCTTGTTGCAAACGCATCTTGCTCTTGTTAACATAATATCACCTGCGCTGCGCGTACGAACAACTTATGTTTTTAACCTTACGTGTTAATCGGGAGACAGGAATACGACTTTGTGCTGACAGGCCCTCCGTGAAGGGAAGTCAAAGATCGAAGCGCGAGTCTCCCACCTGTGAGAGCGGGTTCGAAAACACGCGTTCTGTACGGCATGTGCGGGTGACTTATATGTAACTTAGAAAAGGGCGCTTGGATACAAGCAGTGCCTTTTTTACTTTAAAAAGAAGTGGGTGCTCAAATGACAGAGTTACAACACCCGAAAAATTTGGTGACACTTTCTGAAGCTGAACTTCGGACTTGGGCACAGGTGCGCAGGCCGAAAATTGATATGAGTGATTTAGCGAACGCAGAATACCAACTGACTGAAGAATTGCGCAATGTAGCGGTCGGTAAAAAATTTAAGATGATTACCTATGGTTGTCAAATGAATGAACATGATACGGAAACGATGGCTGGCCTTTTGATCGCAATGGGATATGAGGAAACCACAATCGATACGGAAGCGGATTTGATTCTCTTTAATACGTGTGCCGTGCGTGAAAATGCGGAAAACAAAGTATTTGGTGAAATCGGGCGGTTGCGTCCGCTCAAATACCAAAATCCTGAATTGCTACTTGGATTATGTGGCTGCATGGCGCAAGAACAAGTGGTGCAGGCAAAAGTGCTAAAAACCTATCCGTGGATCGATCTGGTTTTTGGTACGCATAACATTCATCGGTTGCCAGAACTCGTGATGCAAGCCATCCATAGCCAAGAAACGGTGTTGGAGGTTTGGGATAAGTCTGATGCTATTTACGAGCACATGCCAAAATCTCGCAAAGAGGGTGTGCGAGCATGGGTGAATATTCAATACGGATGCAACAAGTTTTGTACATATTGTATTGTCCCCTACACCAGGGGGCGTGAACACAGTCGGACGCTAGAAAGTATTGTGGATGAAGTGAAGGCGCTGGTTCAACAGGGTTTTCAAGAGATCACTGTGCTTGGGCAAAATGTCAATGATTATGGTCTAGACATTGGCGGGGTGGACTTTGCGGATTTACTTCGTGCAGTGGGTCGCGTAGACGGTGTTGTGCGGGTGCGATTCATGACCTCTAATCCGTGGAATTTTACCGATCGCCTAATTGCCGCCATCGCAGAAACGGATGCGGTGTGCGAACACATTCATCTGCCAGTGCAGTCTGGTAGCAATCATATCCTTTCCCAGATGAATCGCGGCTATACCCGTGAATTTTATCTACAGCTCGTGGAACGAATTCGCCGTGCGATGCCAAATGTCGCACTTACCACTGACGTAATTGTTGGGTTTCCGACAGAGACGGAGGCAGACTTTGAAGAGACACTCACCCTTCTTCGAGAAGTGGAATTTGATTCCGCGTATACATTCATTTATTGCTATGGCAAATCAAATGGAAAATACAGGGGATATAATGAAAGAAGTGTTAGACAATCCTACTAAGATGGAAAGTCTTTTGAATATGGCTT
>DAIELO010000265.1 GCA_027341705.1 Caryophanales bacterium | reverse complement strand
TTTCAGTCCCTTGGCAGGGGAAGACATCCCAAGTGGGGTGGACGGATTGTATCTAGGTGGCGGGTTTCCAGAGGAATTCGCTCAGGAACTTAGCAGTCGTACCGAATTGTTAAAAAGCTTTCGCGACCACATCCAACGCGGATTGCCTACTTATGCGGAGTGCGGTGGATACATGTTTCTCACTGAAGCGATTATCGACCGACAGGGGAACTCATTTCCAATGGTCGGGATCCTCCCCGCAAAGGTACGGATGCAGGAGCGATTAGCGGCGCTCGGTTATCGTGAAGTCACGGCACTGACGGACAATGTGTTGTTGCCTGCAGGATGCACTGCGCGGGGACATGAATTTCACTATTCCACCATTGAGCATTCACCAGAGCTGGCTGATGGCGCATGGCCTTTTGCATACGAGGTGCAGTCTCGTGGTGCGAACATGCGTGACGGATTTGCCAAAGGGAATCTGTTGGCCGGATACACACACCTGCATTTTGCCTCTCATCCAGAAATCGCGGATCGATTCATCGCAGCCTGCGCGAGTTATCGGGAATTACATGTAGCCAATCAGTGACAGAAAGGTGTGCTATCAAAATGTTCACGTTGTCTGCGTGGAAGAAACATCGGAAACTGATCGTGTTTTACGCTTTTTTGCTGGCGTTGAATGCTGGTTCATGGTTTGCAGTTATTTTTGCAGGAATGCGTTATCCTGTGCTGCTCTCACTGGGGACGCTTGCGTATGTGTTCGGTCTGCGCCATGCGGTGGACGCTGACCACATTGCCGCGATTGATAATACAACGAGAAAATTGATGCAAGAGGGCAAGCGACCGTTATCAGTGGGACTATATTTTTCATTAGGACATTCAACGATCGTGTTTATTTTGACGGTTGCCATGATGGTGGCGATGCATGCGTTGCAGACTCACTTGCCGCAGCTTGAACGGTTAGGCGGCGTGATCGGCATGGCTGTTTCAGGTGGCTTTTTGTATCTGATTGCGGGGCTTAATCTGCGTGTTTTATGGGGAATTCACTCACTTTGGCGCAAAAGCAGGGTGGGGCAGTCTACTTGTGATGGTGTGACACCAAATGATACTGATCAGTTATTTGAGTCCATGTTGCTCGAACGTGGGCTGATTAACCGAGTGTTTCGCTTTGTGTTTCGCTTGATTGAGCATAGCTGGCAAATGTATTTCGTTGGGGTGTTGTTTGGACTTGGATTTGAGACGGCATCAGAAGTCGCGTTGCTAGGCATGTCATCGGCTGTCTCCTCGCATGGTATGCCGATTGTGTACGTGCTGTTGCTGCCATTGTTGTTTGCTGCAGGGATGAGTTTTGTCGACACGACGGACGGCGTATTTATGGTGTATGCGTATGGTTGGGCATTTCAAAATCCGCTACGAAAGTTGTATTACAATATGATTGTGACGCTAACATCGGTGCTCATTGCTTTTGGCATTGGCACCATGGAATGGTTGCAGGTGCTTGGGTCGGTCTCTTTGCAAAAAGGGGCATTTTGGCGTATGTTACATCACCTTGATTTTGGCACAATCGGCTATTTTATTATTGCCTTGTTGGCGATTA
>DAIELO010000264.1 GCA_027341705.1 Caryophanales bacterium | reverse complement strand
GACGAGATCTTGCCAGAACCTTTTGGTGGCGCTCAGCGTGATCCAGCGCAAATGATCGCTACCGTAAAAGCTTCAGTTGCAAGTGCGTTTCAAGCATTAATGCAACATGATTATGGACAATTACCTGATCTTCGCTATCAAAAATATCGCCAAATGGGTGTGTATTCTGAGAATAAAGTATAGTTACTTATAGTAATAAAGGAACGAAGCGGGTTGTGGCGAAATAAACGTCTAGACACGGTTCGTTGATTTTTATCCTAGCGGGACATTAAATGTCCTGCGTGGAGTGAAATAATCATAATCAGTGGGAGGGTGATACGGGTGGAGGTAGGTAATGCTGTTCATCGAATTGGCGTATTGACGAGTGGTGGTGATGCACCAGGCATGAATGCAGCGATTCGTGCCGTGGTACGTAAAGGTGTTTTTCACGGCATGGAGGTTTATGGGATTCAACACGGTTATGCGGGGTTGATTCGTGGCGAGATGAAGCCAATGGATCTTAGCTCTGTGGCAGATATCATTCAGCGTGGGGGCACTAAGTTGTTTACCGCTCGCAGCGAAGAATTCAAGACGCCAGAAGGTCGAGCAAAGGCAGTGGAGGAATTGCACCGTAATGGGATTGAAGGGTTAGTTGTGATCGGCGGTGATGGATCTTTTCGAGGGGCCAGAGAACTGTCGCATCTCGGTGTGCGTTCGATTGGTATCCCGGGCACGATTGATAATGATATAGCAGGAACGGATTATACCATTGGATTTGATACGGCTGTGAATACAGTCATTGACGCGATTGACAAAATCCGCGACACTGCCACCTCGCATGAACGTACTTATGTCATTGAAGTGATGGGACGCAATGCGGGGGATATTGCCATGATATCTGGCCTCGCAGGTGGAGCTGAATCGATTTTAGTGCCTGAATTCCCATTTGATATGGAATTGGTGTTAGAGAAGTTGCGTCATGGCCAAGAGCGGGGCAAACGTCACAGTATCATTTTGGTGGCGGAAGGTGCGGCACAAGGAATGAAAATCGGGGAAAAAATTCGTCAAGAGACTGGTTGGGAAGTGCGAGTGACGGTGCTGGGTCACTTGCAGCGCGGCGGTTCGCCGAGCGCTTTTGACAGAATCCTTGCGTCCCGTATGGGTGCTTATGCGGTGGATTTATTGCGCCAAGGACAAAGCAGCCAAGTGATTGGATTGCAAGGTAAAAAGCTAGTGGCAATTGACATTGATGAAGCGTTGGCGATGAAGCGAAGCATTGATATGTCAGTTTATGAACTTGCTGCAATTTTATCAATATAAAACGATGGGAGAGATATTGATGCGTAAAACAAAGATTGTCTGCACCATGGGGCCATCAACGAATGATGTGGAAAAATTACGTCATGTGATTCAAGCGGGAATGGACGTGGCGAGGTTGAATTTTTCTCATGGTACACATGAGGATCATCGTGCGATGATTGCCAAAATTCGCGAGGCGGCACATCTAGAACATAAAGTGATCGGTATCATGCTTGATATTAAAGGCCCCAAAATTCGCACAGGGATGATTGAAAACGACGGGGTGGAGTTGGAAGACGGCGCGTCGATTATTCTTACCACTGAAAATGTACTGGGGACAAAGGAAAAAGTGTCTATTAGCTATGCAGGGCTGCCAGAAG
>DAIELO010000263.1 GCA_027341705.1 Caryophanales bacterium | reverse complement strand
CATCGTGTTGTGGATTCTTTGGTTCGCTTCGAATTTTGCGTATTACGGCATGTTCTTCTGGTTGCCTAGCGTAATGGTGCTAAAAGGCTATTCGCTCATTCATAGTTTTGGCTATGTGCTGATTATGGCGATCGCGCAATTTCCCGGTTATTTAGCAGCGTCATGGTTTGTGGAAAAAATCGGACGCAAATGGACGCTAATTTTGTTCGGATTATTGTCCGCCATCTCTTCGCTGCTGTTTGGATTCGCAGGATCACTCACCGAACTGCTGATCTTCGGTCTGATTCTGAATTTCAGCAATTTAGGCGCATGGGGAGCTACCTATATCTATTCTGTCGAGCAATACCCCGTATCCTCGCGCGCTTCTGGATTAGGCTGGGCCATGGGCATTGGAAAACTTGGCGGCGTAGTGGCACCCTACATGATGGGCGTATTCATCGCCGTCCACGCTTCATATGCCCTGATATTTGGCATTTTCTTTGTGGTCACCTTACTATCTGTGTTCGTACTGCTGGCATTTGGTCACGATGAAAAAACAGACGTGGCAGAAAATGATTCACCCACGCTTCGCAGTAACTAAAAAAAGGCAGCGAAATGCTGCCTTTTTTCTGGGACAGGCTTTGCAAAATCATTAACCTTTGCTATTATAAGTTGTCGTAAACTAATCAATGAAATAGCTTAGGTGATCAAACTGATGAGTCAACACATGTCAACTCAACAATTAGTAAATCCCGATACCACGTTTGACTATGCCATAGGAGAGCCACATGTGGCAGTTATTATTCCTTGTTACAACGAAGAAGAAAACATTGAAAAGGTCGTCCAAGACTTTCAAGCTGCGCTTCCCGATGCAACGATCTATGTCTTTGACAACAATTCAGATGACCGCACGACAGAAATCGCCCTGCAAGCCGGCGCAAAAGTGCGGATGGTCTTCAATAAAGGCAAAGGCAATGTGATTCGTCGCATGTTTGCAGATGTCGACGCTGACGTATACGTGATGGTCGACGGCGACGACACTTATGACGCAACAAGCGCACCGATCATGGTAGAAAAATTGCTTGAAGAGCAATTGGACATGGTGGTTGGCGTGCGCATTGCAGATGAAAAACTCGCATACCGAAACGGTCACCGATTTGGCAATCGGATGTTGACCGGTTTTGCTAATGTGATTTTCGGTCGCTCGTTCAATGACATGCTCTCTGGCTATCGCGTCTTTTCCAAACGCTTTGTGAAGTCATTCCCCGCTTTTGCCACTGGCTTTGAGACGGAAACGGAGATCACAGTACACGCGCTCGAACTGAAAATGCCTGTGGCTGAAGTCGACACTCGTTATGGTGCTCGCAAAGAGAATTCCGAGAGCAAGTTACGCACCTATCGCGATGGCTTTCGCATCCTAAATATGATTTTGTCGCTATTTAAAACAGAACGACCATTTGCTTTTTTTAGCATTATTGCACTTATTTTCGCATTGCTGTCAATCGGAATATTTATTCCCGTATTGATTACCTACATTCGCACAGGCCTTGTACCTCGCCTACCCACCGCCACACTTTCGATGGGAATGATGTTAGTCGCCATGATCAACTTATTTATCGGTATTATTCTTGATGCCGTTACGCGCAGTCGACGGGAAATGAAAAAACTCACGTATCTGTCTGTG
>DAIELO010000262.1 GCA_027341705.1 Caryophanales bacterium | reverse complement strand
GTAAGGATTACTGAAATATCAATGGTAACAATATGTTGCGGACAGGAGTGGGAAAATGAAAACTCGGATTGCATTGGTCACTGTATTTACAAATGATGTTCCAAAAATGAAACGGTTTTATCAGGAAGCGTTGGGATTCATGATTAAGATTGAAATGGATGGATATGTGGAACTTGAAAACGAAGGTGTGCGATTCTCTATATGTACACGCCAGGTGATGGCAGACATCACAGGAGATCATGCATCGTTTAACGCGGAAAGGAAAGGACAAGCGTTTGAACTTGCTTTTCCATGTGATACTCCAGAAGATGTCGAGCGATCTTACCATGACATTGTTGCAAAAGGAGCGATTCCAATTAAAGCACCTGCAACCATGCCATGGGGTCAGACGACGGCTTTTTTTGCTGACCCTGAAGGGAACATCCATGAGCTATTTGCAGATTAATATTTTTCAACTATGGAGGGCATTTCTGCAAACATTTGCGATGCGTGGCGGTTACATAACCATTCGCTGGGGCACGTCTATGCTTACCTAAATATTGGGTGGAAATGCGCGCTAAGTTTTGCCAACAGATCGGGGTGAGTGTCGTGGATAACCAAATAGTTGTAGCCCTTAAAGGCGTTATTATACGAGACGGAAAATTGCTTATCATTAAACGGTCTGATTCTGATGAGATCGGAGCGGGAACTTGGGAGACTCCTGGAGGTAAACTCAACTTTGGAGAGTACCCTGAAGAAGCACTTGTTCGTGAAATTAAAGAGGAAGTTGGACTTGATGCAACAGTGGATGGGATTCTCTATGCGTCAAGTTTTATGTCAAATTCTTTTCGCCAGGTAATTATCATCGCTTATCGGTGCACTGTTCCTCAGGGCAACGTGATCTTGTCTGACGAACACTCTGATCATCTTTGGGCAACCAAGGAAGAACTGGTTCAACTCTTACCTCTGACCATACTGACAGAATTCCAAAAACACAAAGTCATTTGATTAGACAACGTGCGTTGTCAGTGTTGTGTATGGTGACAAGAGCGCAATACGGAGAAGAAATCCTGAAGCGTGTGGACAAAACTCATACAATGTTACTGCGCTAAAGGACAAAAGAGTGACATAACCGATAGTAGTGAAGCCTCCCATTAGATAGTTCATGATATTATAAATAGACTTTTCAAAAGAGGTGGGGAACGGGTGTCTTTCCGTATCATTCGAGGTATCTAGGTTTCGGTCTGGGGAAAAATGCGTACTAGTCATCAAGGGAGAAGTCTGTCCTTTGAACGTAATGAAATCTGTGCTTTGAATGATGTCAGACATTCACCAAGCCAAAGACATTTTTGTCTTGAGTCACCCATTTTGAAGGTGGAATATTAAAATGAAGGAATTTGACTACAAAGAATTTTACAACAGAGTTGGTGCTGAAATTGGCTGGGACTTCCACAAGGTTAAGTACCATTCGGAAGGTAACGGGGTAAATTTGTATCCCGAGCTGGTTAAAAAAGCTACGGGAACAGAAATACTACTTGATATCGGGACTGGTGGCGGCGAAGCCGTATTATCCATAAGTAATTCCGTTTTACTGGCAGTGGGTATTGACAACTCGACAGGTATGAGTGCGACAGCGAACAAGAATGCGATTATTAAGGGAAAAACCAACGTTCGGTTCCTGATGATGGATGCGTCGAACGTTGGTTTTCCAGATGGTTTTTTTGACCTGGTTACATGCCGACA
>DAIELO010000261.1 GCA_027341705.1 Caryophanales bacterium | reverse complement strand
TATCACAGATTGTCGCAATCAAATCAAACAAACACTTGACGAATACACAGTTAGACATCAATGCCATCACGACAACTTCCCAACTTCAAGCAGCGATATTAAGATCAAAAAAGAGATCATTAAAGCAAATGAATTTCCAATTTTTTCCTTTTCAAGAGGAACCCTTTTTCTTGCAGCTTATCGTAGGAAGTGAGGAACGAGGGTACTTTTCTCGACCCATTACCAATCTATTGGAAGGACTAACCTATACCATTGGTCGCATTCTCACCCAAGTGGAGGAGACGAACCTGCGGGAAATCCTGCAAGATGCCTATTTACAAGAATCCAATATCCGCTTACACATGATCAACAATATTGGAATTGGAGTGTTTCTCACTTCACTCAACCGCACGATTTTGAAGGCGAACCGCAGAATTACGGAGTTATTCGGCTATCAAGAAGAGGAGTTAATTGGGGAGAGTTGCAGCATTCTTTATAACAATGACGAATCATACAAACAATTCGGCTCTTTGTATCAACGGTTTACAGACTTTCCAAACGAAATTATTCAAGCACAATATATATTTCAAAAAAACGACGGTACGTTATTTACTGCAGAGGTATTTGGTGCCCTACTTGACCCGAATAATCCTATAAAAGGCGTGATATGGACATTTCAAGACATCACAGAGAAGTTGGCCATGGAAGAGGCGATTCAAACGAATCAGGTGCGCATGCAAAGGGAACTCGAAGTGGCAGCCGCCTTGCAACAGGCATTTTTGCCCCATGAATTACCATATTTTAATCAAGTGAATGTTTCCTGGAAATACATCCCTTCCGATTTTCTGGCCGGTGACATGCTCAATATCATTTCACTCGATGACACTCATCTGGGATTTTATGTACTCGATGTGATGGGACACGGTGTATCTGCGGCGCTAAATGCCATTGCAATTAATTATTTTCTTCGCCCCATGGAGAACGACCAAGAATTGGCCATTGCCCAACATCCTGGTTCACTACTGACTGTCATCAATGAACGGTTTAGCGATTTCCATATCACTGAGTCATATTTTACGATATTTTATGGTGTACTCAACTTGACCACGATGGAACTTGAATATGCCAAAGGAGGACATCCTTCTCCCATTCTGGTTCATGAGAATGGAACCATTGATACGTTGCAAGAGGGGGATATGCCTCTTGGCATCACTAAAGGCACGACATTTTCCACCTACACGCAGCAGTTGAAGCCTGGGGATAGGCTCCTAGTATTTTCAGACGGACTGACAGAAGTGTTTAATCATGAAGGGGAGATGTTTTCCACAAAACGAGTGAGGGATACCATGGCTAACTATCGCGATCTTGAGATCCACGCATTAACGGACCGGCTTTTAGAGGAAATCACAAGGTTTACCGGTCAATCGCAATGGAATGACGACGTAACTTTACTAGGAATGGAAATTAAAAAATAATTTTCCCTATGGATCAAATACCTGATGAATGATCCATAGTCCGCTACATGCCAACTACCGTGCATGAAATTCCCTGCCTGTGACGACCATGGGGCCGTCGGTAACTTCTACCAAAATGCGATTAAGATCAGTTAAAATCGCGCCAATTTCCCTCATAGTGGTGAGCGAATCTAATTTTTCAAAGTCCATCAGGCAAGTCGCTTGATGCACCCGCGCTTGTGCCACCGCATCATGTAAAGGTTGCAAAAAATCGTCTGACGGTTTAACCATCCGTTCGCCAAACCAACTCACGCAGGG
>DAIELO010000260.1 GCA_027341705.1 Caryophanales bacterium | reverse complement strand
TTATTCCCACTGCTTTAGAGACAATTGATCCACAATCTGCTTATGGTTTTTGTCCCAATCATTCGTGCAATGTGGTGTATTTTTCTGATCACCAGAAGTTCCAAAAAGAAGATGTTAAAGTGCCTGTATTTCAGAAGGATGATGGGATAGATGTACCTGTTTGCTACTGTTTCGGATGGACAAGACAGCAAATAAAGCACGCTGTCCAACAAAAAATACAGCCGAGTAAACATATTAGCGAACAGGTTCAAGCGAATCACTGTGGATGCGAGGTCAATAATCCCCAAGGGAGTTGCTGCCTAGGAAATGTTACCTCGTATGTTCATAGCCTTGGTGAATCCATCCAGTAAGAAGAATTATACGGGACGCATAGTGTAGGTCTGAATACACATTTTTAATACAAAGGAAAGAATATGAGAATGAAAATATTATTTGTATTAAATGACCCACCATACGGAACTGAACGCACATACAACGGGTTCCGTCATGCCAATACCATTTCTAAGCGAGATGGCGTGGAAGTCAAAGTCTTTTTGATGGCCGATGCAGTAGTAAGTGCTAAAAAGGGGCAAAAAACAGCAGATGGTTATTATAATCTTGAAAAAATGATCTTAGTGGCCAGTCGACGTGGAGTGGAAATTGGAGCTTGTGGCACTTGTCTTGATGCACGTGGACTCAACGAAAGTGAAATTGCGGAATCTGTCCATCGTTCAACAATGGAAGAGCTGACTGATTGGACATTGTGGGCGGATAAAGTCATCGTGTATTGAACAGTGTTTTTCTAAGGAGAAGGGAACGCGTCTATGACGATGATACCCTGATTTTTTTCATTGATAGGGAAAGTTTGGTTTGTTGACTTTGTGGTATTGATGGACAATGTAGTAACTCAAGATGCGATGGGATATACGAGATTAAAATCACAAAAGAATCAAATTATATGCACGAGAATGGGCGTTAGTTCAATACCGACACATTGAATTCATCAGTCGAATGATGCACCATTTTCAACGTCAATTGTTTGTCGGTTGATACGACATGTAACTCCTTTCTTTAATGGGACGTAATAACACGGGATAAAAAGTAACGGATTTGCCCAGAAATCCTATCGAATCGAGTATACAACTGATATACACGTGCTTTGAAACGCTCCAAAACGGGATGACACTACGGGGGATAAGATGGGACGTAACCATCGCACAAAGTGGGATCTGGCGGGACTTATGGGGATTAGTCGGGACAGTACGGGAAGAGAGCCAGCGCCGTTCGATTCCCCTCGCCTCCATCTTAGTACGTAAATTACCATCCATAACCATCAAAGAGGAACCCAGCTTGCTATTTGTGCGAGTTGGGTTCTATCGTTTTATAATGAATGTAACGTGATCCTAAGGAGGCGGCGTGATGAGCGCATCGGTCAACCGAATTTTGGAAGAGTTCAAACGACTGTCTGACGAGGAAAAGCGGGAAATGATGGAGCGCTTGGAGGTCGAAGAGTTTTACCGCCAGGTTCTTCAACAGTCCTTGCGAGACTGGGACAATCCAAAGGACGATGCATACAATGAAGGGGGTCATGCTCATGCTTCAATGTAATACGCCTGAAGAGTTGGCCAAAACGGTTGAAGATTTGCACGGTCCAACCGAAATTATGTTTAGAGGGAAATTGGTGACCTTAATTGCCTTAGATGATGATCTGAACGCAGAATTGGAAAAAAGTTATCTGCAAGCCCAGGCTGACATTGCGGCTGATCCGTCTTTAAAAGAGCAGATCGAAAAAGCAAGAAAGAACTTTAATGAGGGGC